>JANYEU010000351.1 GCA_025362915.1 Chitinophagaceae bacterium
AGGCAATTGGGTACAGGTTTCCCGTTTGGGAATGCCACTGACCAATGAAGCCGTAATTGCTGTAGGTAGTAAGGATAAATGGAATACTGTAAAAGCAAACTCTGCGGGAGAAGGGCAATTCATTCCTTACTTCAAGAATCCGGAATTGGCTTTGTATATGGATGATTCCCAATTTGGTGGTGCGGTTCCTTCCATGAATGCACTTCGTATCCAAAGCAAGTCTCTTGGTGCTTTTGACTTTAGAAATGGCAAGAAAGGTTTGTATGGATTGAAGGGTTCTGCGGCTGTAAAAGGTACTGCCTTGGATGATGCCTTGTTTGGTACAATTCTTTTACCCGATAGCATGAGTCCACGTGCGGTGGATCTATTACCTATCTTTTACACTGGTGTTCCAAATGTGATCCCTTATCAATTGGCTACTGGCAAAGGCGGCAACCCATTGGCTGCTGGCAAACCATTCATCAACAACTTTCTTCCTACCTTGGGAGATATGCTTCGCTTGAATATGGCTGTACCTGTTACGCCAAGAAACAGCAAGGATTTCAGTTCTTTAGGTATTGTAGGTGCTGCAGTCCTTGGTTTGACAGACCCTCGTTTTACTGCTAGCGGCACTGCCATACAGTTTATTCCTAACATGGATGGGTTCCCTAACGGCAGAAGATTGGAAGATGATGTTACCACCATTGAATTACAGGCTGTATCTGGTGTGGCTTTGGCTGCAATAGGCTTGTGGTATGATGATTATGTTCCTGGTACAAGCCCTAGTCCGGTTACGCCAAGGTTAGTGAATGTACTCAGCTTTACTGCCGGTGTAACACACAACGATACCACTTTCAAATCATCCTTCCCTTATGTGCAAGCGCCCTGGAGAGGTTATGATCATACTACACAAGCAAGGTTTTAATCAATAAAAATAATTTTTATGAAACAATTTGTAAAACTAATCTCAGCCTCTTTGGTTTGTCTTTTATTGAGTCAGACCAATGTACAGGCCTCATCGCACAGGGAAGCGCCATTGATTTCTAATGATCCCCTAGCCGATAACACCGACTTGTATGCGTTTAGAAGTCCGGTTGATACCAACAATGTAGTGTTAATAGCTAACTACATTCCTTTCGAACATCCGGCTGGTGGCCCTAATTGGTACACTTTCGGAGAGAATATACGTTATGAAATTCACGTAAAGAATCAGGCGGGTACTTCTGCGGATGATATTACCTATCGCTTTACTTTTCATCAGGTAAATGAAGATGCAACCACTTTTTTCAGTATTCGTTTGGGTAAGCAAAACCTAAAGACTACCTACACTTTAGAACGTAGCATGAATGGTGGCGCATTTGATTCAATTGTAAAAAATGGAGTAGTTCCCCCACCAAACATTGGCTCTCGTTCTATCGAAAATGGCACTGTTGGTTTGGGTGCATCAAGCTACGATGCATTGATGCAATCTGCCATAGCAACTGCAACTACTGGCGAAAAGGTTTTTGCTGGCCCAATAGACGATCCTTTCTTTGTTGACCTTGGCGGCGCATTTGATGTGGGTGGCTTCAGGAAGACTGGAAGAGATGGATTGGCTAAGTTCAATTGTCATTCATTAGTAATTGAAGTACCTATTTCTACCTTACAAAAGGCTGGCAAATCAGTTGCTCAAGCTACAAGTATCTTGGATGCAAACTTTGTAATAGGCGTTTATGCTAGTGCTAGCCGTCCTTCTATCACCACTTTCGATTCTACCGGCGGCAAGCCAACAGTGGGTGGTACTTGGATTCAGGTTTCCCGTTTGGGTATGCCTTTAACCAATGAGGCAGTTATTCCTATTGGTGAAAAAGATAAATGGAATGCTACTGCAACTAACAGTGCTGCCGAAGCTGACTTTATCCCTTACTTTAAGAATCCTGAATTGGCTTTATATATGGATGATTCTGCGTTTGGTGGTGCGGTTCCTGGCTTGTCAGATCTTCGTATCCAAAGCAAATCTCTTGGTTCATTCGACTTTAGAAATGGCAAGAAAGGTTTATATGGATTAAAAGGTTCTGCTGCTGTAAAAGGTACTGCTTTGGATGATGCCTTATTCGGAACAATATTGTTACCAGATAGCACTAGCCCACGTGCAGTTGACTTATTGCCTATCTTTTACACAGGGGTTCCAAACGTTATCCCTTATCAATTGGCTACTGGCAAGGCTGGTAATCCATTGGCTGCGGGCAAACCATTCATCAATAATTTCCTTCCTACATTGGGAGATATGCTTCGCTTGAACATGGCTGTACCTGTTACACCAAGAAATAGCAAAGACTTCAGTCCTATGGGTATAGTAAATGCGGCAGTTCTTGGGTTAACAGATGCTAGATATAATGGCAATGCCTCCCTTCAATTCATACCAAACATGGATGGTTTTCCTAACGGTAGAAGGTTGGAAGATGATGTTACCAGCATCGAATTGCAAGCGGTTTCTGGTGTGGCTTTGGCTGCCATTGGTTTGTGGTATGATGATTATATTCCTGGTACAACTGCTAGTCCGGTAACGCCAAATTTAGTTAGTGTTATCAGCTTTAATGCAGGTGTAACCCACAATGATACTACTTTCAAAACAAACTTCCCGTATGTGCAGGCTCCTTGGAGAGGCTTTAACGGTGCAGAGTATACTGGACCTGTTAATATTCCTTTACCAGTAAGCTTTGTAGATTTTGCTGCACAAGCTAGCGGTAACAAAGTGATATTGAATTGGAATGTGGCTAATGAAACCAATACCGACCATTATGATGTTGAACAAAGCACAGGTGGTGGTGTGTTTACCAAGATTGGTAGTGTGAGAGCAGGCAATGGCAAGAGTTATTCTTTTACGGATGCAGCTCCTTCAGCCAAACTGACCAACTATTATCGCATTAAGCAAGTAGGTTTTAGTTCATCATTCAGCTATTCTCCTATACGTGCCGTGAAGTTTGCTGCCAAGGGTATTATCTCCATATTCCCTAATCCAGCTAGCAACTACGTAAACGTTACTTCCTTACAAGGTGCATTGGATGTGTATATATACAATGCTGCCGGTAAGTTATTGGCCAGTAAAACAAATGAAAGTAGCACGATCCGTTTCGATATATCAGGCCTTGCAAAAGGAACGTATCTTATCGTAGCGAAGGCAAATGGACAAACCATTGAAACAAAAACAGTAGTCAAACAATAAGTTTTAGGTTAGATGAAATCCTTACATCTAATGATCAACCAGTCAGCCCGGCAGCAATGCCGGGCTTTTTTATTTATAGGATGTTATTTTCTGCAGATTAATAGGTACAAATCAGTTTACAAAGCCTTATTGATATACAGTTTTGGTATCAAGCTTATTGCCCTACCAAAAATGCTTTGTGTAGTATTGCAATACGATGTTTAACAATAGAAAAATTCCACAAATTGCCGCCACACCGCCCCCGTTTTATCGGTGGATGGGTTTCAGTCCGCACTTCTACCAAATCACACTCATTTTATTCATCCCAATTATCCTTTTTACCACACCACACCTTCACTACCTCGTTTTAAAAATTGCCTGCCGCAGCCATCTTTCCACCTTATTACACAACGCATCTCTTCCGTTAGATAAAACTACTTTTCCCTCTGCGCTCCACCTGTTCTTTGTTACAGGCACGATAGATCCACCATAGTTTGTGGGCAGTTTGTATGCGCATACTGAACAGTCGTATGCGCAAACGGAACGTCCGTATGCCCATACGGAAGGCGGGTTTGCCCATACGGGACACCTCGTATGCCCATACGGAACAGTCGTATGACCATACCAAACATTCGTAAGCTCATACAAAGGGCCCGTTCAAGCATACGGAACAACCGTATGCCCATACCGAGACTCCGTATGGGCATACAAATGGGTAAAACGAACATTTTTGGCTTATACGAGGCTGTTTCGGGGCTATTGAAGGGTTGAAAAATTATTTATTATCAATTAAAAAAAATAAAAAATGGCATTTCCTCGTAAAGAAAGTTTATTGAGTATCTATTTTCAAGTGGTGGTAGCCTATATAGGGCTGAATTTTGCTCGGCTATTGATTACCCCAGCAAATAAAACGTTGTTGGACGATGAATATGCGTTGTGGGTTGTAGATTATCCATTGGCTACCACAGCCAGCACCAAAACCGTGACCACGGTTGGGCAAAAGGACATTGATGAGGGAAAGATGGAGGTGATTTTGAGAAAAATTTATGGAGATTTTCCCAACAGCGTGCTTACCCAAACCGATAGGGACACGTTTAACATTCCGGTAAAGGATGGGCCACATCCGCACGTGCCGATGGGCAGCAGCACCCCAATTGGCAAGGTGAATGCAGGTGCAAGATTGCACCAAGTGATTACCCTTTCGGATAGTGTTTCTAACAAACATGCCCATCCGCATGGCACAAGTGCCTGCGAGGTTTGGCAGAAAATAGGTGGCGCAACACCAGTTTTGGCAAGCGAACTAACCTACATTGGCTCTACGAGCAATGC
>JANYEU010000376.1 GCA_025362915.1 Chitinophagaceae bacterium
TAAAACAACCAACCGGGGTAAGGTGCATCAGCAGGAGAATAAGTGGTGCCATGATAAAATACATGGTTGATGCCCGATAAAAACACTTGCTCCAACTCTGGTTTGCACTGGCTCCAAGAGGTTTTAAAATGCTCTGTCAACCATGTAAACGTTTCGCTACTGGCGAATGGCTTGCCGCTAACATGCGCTGCAGACGAGGCAAACTTTAGCATGATAGGATCCGGTTCTACATTTCTTACATCAGAAGCATCCCTACGAAGACCATTTACCGCAAATGTGCTGCTACCAAAGGTTTCGCACTCTGGCATATCCACTGCCGAATATAAATCCAACAGATTCCCTGGCGAACCATGCGCCTGATTGGTGCTTAATGATTTTTTAGAATGTGCCCACTTGGTAAAGTCGGTTGTAAAGTTTGCAAGCATCAAATCGCTTATCGTTTGTCGGTAATCGCTCTTCACCCTGCGTACAATATCGGTATTGTCTTTAGAAGTCAACTCTCGTAAATAAGGTTTTAAATCATAGCCTCTACGTGTACTGAACTCGTTAAAGAAATCAGGCGTCCAATCCGCATTATACACTTCGTAACTATCATTGAAGAAGTTTCTCACCCCATGATTACTATTTCCAAAAGCAGTATCGAAGGTTTTAAAATAGTTATTGATAGATGTTTTAGAAAAATGGTCTAGCGTATAACCCTCACCACCCAAAGCAGCACGCTTTACCATCTGTCTGGTTTTGGTATTGAATGCGGCTAATATTTTCCAACTCCCAGCATCATCAGGCATCCAGTTTAGTGTGCCATCTGGCAAAACCTTATTTGTAACTTCTACTACTTTCCCATTATTGCCATAAGCTACAACAGCTTGCAGAAACACGCCAGACATTCCTTGTTGTTTGGTATCATTCAGTAAAATTTTTTCTTGCGATGCCTTGTCCGCTTCTATGTTATATGTTTGAATGGTCAGTTTTGTAGCCGCATCTTCTGCCGTAACCTGTGGGCCACCAATAGGCCAACCAGTACCTACCGAAATATCAACACCCATCTTTCGTGCAGCAGCTTGCTGAACAGTATAATCTAACATCTTCATCCACTGTGGGGATAGGTATTTAATGTATTTGTCTTCATAACCGATAGCTCCATAAATAGGCACCACTTCCACCCCACCAAAGCCCACGTTCTGCAAGGCATTCAACTGACTGGTCAATCCTTTTTCATCAACAGCACTACCCATCCACCACCAACGTGTCCACGGTTTAGTTGTTTGGGATTGTGCCGGCCATTGTGCCTGTACGGCTGAATAACCCAATAGTAAAAAACCAGCAATCGCTATCTTCTTCATTAATTTCTATTTAATACTTATTCTTTTTTCAATTAAAATTTCGATGCGCAAAGTACAACACCTTTCTTCTATTCGGCATCAATTGCCTATTAATCACTCAATGCCGTTTAATTAAGTAAGGCTTCGCTTAGAGCGAAACCTTACTAGATATTTAAACTGTCGATTAACTAAACTGCATTAGTTAGTTACTTACTTTTCTTTACTTCCACTGCATACACTTCATCCCACCCTTCAAAATTAGCCCTAAAAATAACCCATTTCCCATCAGGACTAAAGTGGACATTGGGTTCTAACTTATAATTATGAAACTTCATATTTACCAACCTTTCTGCTTTCAGCTTATCTCCTACTGGGGTAAATAAATTAATCCACTGACCATCCTTTGCCTTAGCCACTTGACCAGAATCGCCGCCATCGCCACAAAACATTGTACCATCATTACTCCTATTAAAATGGATACTCCATTCGTTGCGTTGCAATTGGTATTTTACCTCTTTGCCCGTATGCACATTGGCACCTCCTACAAAAAAGGTTTTTCCTTTTGGCATTTGCAAATCGTACCAAATCATTTGTCCATCTGTAGAAAACCATTCATGCCCCGCAATTTCATTATCCACTGTTCTTTTGTGCATCAATTTTACTTCTTTTGTTTGCACATCTATTGTCCAAATCCTATCTAGTTTATGCCAAGGTCCTTCGTGGCAGAACATTAATAAATTAGGTTCCACAGGCGAGAACTGCACATGCCCAAGCCAAGTGTTTTCGGTATGGATTGTTGAAAGCGTGCCCGTCTTGATATCTACCTTAAATAAATCATTGGGTAAATGTGCATCAAAAATCAGTTGGAAGAAATCACTTTTCTTTGGATGCTCCTTTAGTATTTTCTTTTGTTCATCGCTTGCCTTTGAACCAGCAAATAAGGTTTCATCTGCATTTACAGTGGCAATGCTTCCCTTGTAGTTTTCAGGAAATACAAACACCAACTTTGATAGCTTGGTGGTGGCATTCACCACAAAAACACTGTCTTTAATCTGATAATAAATATTACCCGATTTTGCCGCTATCACTTCCCCATTCATTGCATTCGCCTGATTGGTTAACTGCGCTGCCTTATCGGTTGCTAAATCCAACAAGAATATTTGTCTATTGAAAGGATTTCCTACAGTAACCGGAGCCCTTAGTTTTTCTGATTCTTGAGAACCATTCGCTTTACTGTTATTATAAAACACCATCTTATTACCAATAA
>JANYEU010000295.1 GCA_025362915.1 Chitinophagaceae bacterium
ATGCATAAAGTCGGTTTGCCTTACTTGTTTTTTCCTCAGCTTTTTTGCGTTGGGTAATGTCTAGAGTTAAAATAAATACACCTTCAGGAACAGGTTGTATGCTAAGTTCAAACCATGCCATCTTTCCATTCGGAAACATAAATTCAGTCTCCAGATGTTCCGATACACGTTCTTTCATACATCTATCTAAAATGCTAAATAGCTTAGTTGTTTCTATGCCAGAATATTGTTCAAATAAGGTACGCCCCATCAGCTCTTCCCTAGAATAGCTGCGATATTTTAAATAGGCATTGTTTACATAAGTATATTTCCAATCAAAATCATGTATCTGTATGCCTTCAAGCATATTGTCTAGCGTATGGCGATATAACTCCCGGCTGGCATCCAATTTCGCAGCTGATTTCTTAGTTTCGGTTATGTCGCGCGAAATTTTTGAAGCACCTATAATTTTTCCATACGCATCTTTTATTGGAGAGATGGTGAGTTACACATTAATGATCTTGCCATCTTTGCGCCTCCTCTACGTTTCATAATGCTTCACGCTTTCCCCCTTCTCTATCTTTTCTATTATTGTGGTTTCCTCATTTAGTAGGGATGGTGGTATAAGTATAGAAATGTGCTTGCCAATTATTTCGGCTGCCGTATAGCCAAAAATTTTTTCTGCCCTGTTGTTCCAACTGGTAACGATACCGCCAAGCGTCTTGCTCAATATCGCATTTTCAGTAGAATTGATAATAGACGCAAACAGTGTTTTTTGCTCTTGATGTTTTTTCCTTTCCGTAATGTCTATAATGGCTGCCACCACCCAAGCGCCATCTATGGTAACAAATGGATTAAGACCAATCTCTACTGGAAACTCAGTGCCATCTTTTTTCAATGCATACAGTTCTTGCCCAGCGCCCATTGCCCTGGCATGAGGGGCAGACAAAAACATATTCCTGAGTTGTGGATGAGCCGCAGCAAAACGGAGCGGTATCAATATTTCAATAGGTTGATCTATCAATTCACTTTTACTGTACCCGAAGAGTTTTTCTATTTGAGTATTAACATAGGCAATCTTGGCTTCCTTGTTTACCAGTATCATTGCGCTTGGCGCAGAATCTACAATGAGTTGAAAGGTAAGTTCGCTGTGTTTTGATGAAGCTTCCATATAGCGTGTTTTAAGTGAAACGGCGTTAATGGAATTAACTCCGTTTCATGATACAACGTTACAACTAATTGATGTATAAACAAGATTAATTAGTTAATAAGAAAGTCTTTTTGTGAAAAACGCTATAGCCCATTAATCATAAAAAAGAAGAATCACCGATTCTCAGTTAACTCAATCACCAGTTCCTCCAGCAAATGCACTGGAACAAGATGCCAAGAATAGCAATACCTCTTGAAAAGCTGAATCAGAAAAACAAACCAGAAGAAATACATGGCATTTGTGCAGAGGAACAAAAGGGAATCAGGTTTATTTTGTATGGATTTTCTCCCTCCTTGGGGTTGCGTCTCACGATATTTTCTTTTTATTCTTTCGTGAGACACGAGCCAAGGTTATGTAAAATGTACTTTCTGCTTTGTCCAGAGTATTATTGGAATACTACTAATTATCTTTGTTTAGTTCTTTAAGCGCAAGAAAGAAACCTGCACCAAACAATAAAGTGACCAGACCTGCAATATACGGCATTAACTCAATCATCTGTTTTGTTTTAGTAGTTTTAAATAAATTCCAAAGCAAAGTATTGTTGGCACCCATAGGCCAACATAAATGGCATGTTGATACTCCTTACTGAACCATAAGGTCTCAGAAAAAACAAGCGAGATGAGGGCGGCTATAAACAATAATTTGTCTGCCATTGTAAATTTTTTAAGCATAATATTTCTTTATTTCCTACTCATAAGGCTTTTCGGATTCGGCCCGTTTTTCAAATGGTTTCTAATCTCCATAATTTAATTCGTACCAATGAACACCGCTATGGAACAATTGTTTTGTTTTATAAATAATAGTATAATCATAAACAATTTGTTTGATTTTTACTTGAATGACCTTATATATTTTCTACCTGATAGCTCAATCATGTTAAGCAAAGCATATATCAGAGTATAATTACTTTAGCACCCCCATTCAAGGGGTGGTTTGTTTAATGTACTACCCATAGTTTTGCATTAAATAATAAAAACAATTCATGAAATTATTTTTCACGGTTATTTCTATACTGGTATTTCTACCATCTATTAGTTTCGCACAAGCTCCCAATCTTGGAGCTGCTGCCAATTTTACCTTATTTACCGCAGTGGGTGCAATCAATAACACCGGTGCAAGTGTCGTAACAGGCGATATAGGGACAAATGCCGGAGCATTTAACGGATTCCTTCCAGGAATAGTGAATGGTACGGTACACG
>JANYEU010000410.1 GCA_025362915.1 Chitinophagaceae bacterium
CGCTTTGTATCCGTCGGTCGCTGGTCCATACCAATGCCTTGGTGCTTGTTACGCCATATAGTTTACCATAACCTCCATCGCGTAGTTTAATTGCTAGCCAACCATCTTCGTTTGCACCCACCGGATGGTTAAAACCATCCACTGCCAAGCCATCAACCCTTTTAAAGCCCGAGTTAAACCCATATACATTCACCGCCTCATCCTTTACATTCTTGTTTACAAAACGCATGAAGTCTGCGGCATATTCATAAAAGAAATAAACGCCTCTGCCTGTGCTACCTACTGGAATAAAAGAAAAACGACCATATACCATTGCCACTTTCGGGTCTGTATAGAAGGGATTCGTCATTTCTGCCACCCAATCTTTTGGATAGATAGAGTCTGCATCGGCATTTAAAATGTATGTTCCTTTGGCTGCTGCCAATCCTGCATTGCGCGCCGCCGTGATACCTTGTTTGGTCTCTAATATACAACCAACCCCAGTGGCTTTTACAAACTCTTCGGTTTTATCTTTTGAATTATTATTCACCACAATGATTTCCACTGCCTTATCTGTACTGTTATTGCACAATGAATAGAGTGTTTGCAATATATTTTTCTCTTCATTATAAGCAGGGATGACTATAGAAATATCTGGCTCACCTTCTTTCCGAAGCTTTTTATAGGCATCAGCTATCAATGCTACTATATTAGATTTATCCAGCGCATTCCAACATTCTTTTGCGTAATCGGTTACAGAAACAGGTCTCATTTATTAGTTATCTTTTAGTCGAAAGTTGAGAGTCAATAGTTGAAAGTCGAAAGTAATTAGTTTACCTCTAATCAAAGCCATTATCTTACAAAATCAATAACTACCGCTATGAACTATCGACTTTCAACTCTTGACTTTCGACTAATAACTCTTATTGCCCCAAACCAATTTTTAGTTGTAAGCCAAATCTAGTACTTATTGTTGGAGACGATGTAGAAATATATGGCGTTACCCTACGCTGATCAAAATAAAGCTTTGCATCCAACCGCTTGTTCATCACATAATCTATAGATGGTTGTATACTGATTACCAACTGCCCTCCTGTGCCGAATGTATTGGATTGATCAAGAGTACTATTTGTTGTTTCATCATTCCTCTTTGATAGATCAAGCCTGAATGTGAGGTCGTTTTGCAACTTCGTTTTGGCATTGTTCATAAATGGCAAATTGAAGGGCAGTTTCAATCCTTTTATCCTATAGCCCGCACCAAATACCATTTCAGTGCTGTTGGTTTCACTCAATTGATAATCTATCAGGCTCAAGCTAAGTGTACGGCTCTTCTTATACTCAAACTTCACGTTTATCTGAGAAATTGTGGTGACATCAATACCTATTATCGGTCCAAAACTTTCCTGAATGGTAACATTAGGGAACAAATAGAAAGGAACATAATTATGACTGATGGTATCGTAGAAACTAGGCGCACTCAATCGTGAGGTATCGGCATAATCCAACGCACTCGTAAAGCTATTCATGGATAGGTTACCCGTATATCCATGCGTAAGGGTTATGGAGCTAAAAATATTTGACAGAGCAGGCATTTTACTCAATCCAGTATAAGTCATGCGCCAGTTTGGCAACGGAATGATACCTGCCAAAGGATTTGTCTTGATAGACCCATAACTTTCATTCAGTAGCGGAACAGTATAAGGACTTCTTCCAGTGTATGCCGCAATAAATGCCGGTATCAATACACTCTGGGAGTACCTTCCATAACCATCCGCATACCCACCAGTGCTGGTTCTGTTTTGCTGTTTATAATATGGATTACCCTGTGCAACCCTATTGGATATAATACTTCGATAACCCTCGAAATGTATGAAGGTAGAAGAAACAATATTGGGGTTTGTTTTTCTGAATAAGGTATAGAAAGAAATGTACGACACATTAAAACCACCAGTAGCATACCTGTTCATATGCTGCGGGTTTGTTCCTCCCGGATTTAGGGTATCCTTATACAATTCAGAATAATCCTTACTAAATGTCTTGTCTATATTTATATCAATCTTTAAATCCCTGATAGGTTCCAATTGCGCAGTAATACTTAGCTTTTGGGAATAATTCTGACGGAAGAATGAATTGAAGTTACTATCGGTCGTAATCAATCCTGCCGCTGCTTTTTTCTCTAACCATGTAGGGGTAGGTTGCTTGCCAAATACATAATCCAACCCTGGCTGGTTGGTATTCCAATCTTGCCCCAGAAAGCGGGTGCTATCCATATAACCGGGAATACGGCTGGAATAACTTTCGGTATAGTTAATGGAAATACGTTTCACCATAGTCAGGAAGCGTCCTGTCACCCGCTCAAAATCATTTAACTCCAACGACTTGTTTGCATCTTTCAGCCTTTCTGCAATACGTATATCGCGTTTTTGTTTTCTCCATTTGCTCAAGGCGTCACGTTTCTTGGCGCCAGTAAGCAAGAACCCATTTTTATCTACAATAACCTCTTCCCTTGTCTTGATAACAGTTCCCAATACATTAGTTGGGTTATTTGACAAGCCTGGCGTTGAATTACCCTTCTTGTTCTTCAGTGGATTTCTGGTAGCATTGTTTGCAGAAAAACTATTTGCTTCCCTGAAAAAATGACTCTTATTGTAGAACTTAGTCAAATCAATTTCTCCCGAGAAGGTATTGTTCTGGCTGTTTTCTATGGTATTTCCTAAATGACTACCTAAACTATTGGCTAATAAACTGCCAGCAATCCAATCGTAAGAAGTACCATAACTGTATCTGGCGGTAAGCCAATCTAATGCCGGTATCTTACTTAACGGCACTGTGTAGCTGGCGTTTGTTTTCTGCTCATACCTTGTATTTCTTCCCCCCTTTAAGAAATTGGCCCACATGCTATCTTTCTTTTGCTTGGTGTTTATCGCACCAATTGGCTCATCAATATAAGCATTATTTGTTGCAGCAAAATCTAGGTTTATACTACGTGTCAAATCCCAACGGAGATTATATATCCTATCAAATGTAAAATACTTGTCGAAGGTTGTATCTACATTTTGTACCTTATTTGCAACCTGATTAGTATTCACAATCCTTGGGGTAAACTGCCCATACTGTCTGTTTATATCTGCCCTTACACTAATCAAGGAAGGTTTTAAATTGAAATTAAAATCCCTTACAAGACCTAGCCAAGGGCTGGTATTCCTTATCAATTTCTTAAATGGCTCCTTAAACTTAGTGGAAGTATTAAAGGTATAACCAACGTTTACCTTATATTTGGTTATATCATTAAAGAGTATTGTAGGACTTGTTTCAGAAGTCTTGGTATAGGAAAGACTTCCATCAAGATTACTCAGATTCCATAAGTGTGGTTTTCCTTTTGGCATCACACGCACATTAGTCAGATTCAGGGTGGTAATGGTTGTCTGGTCTAAGGAAGCTTTTCGTATGGAATCCTTTTGCGATTTACTGGTGGCACTACTCAACTTGTGTGCGTAAGTAATATCCTGATCGTAAGGATCGTATTGTGGCGTGATGATGTTTTTATTGATACTTGCATAAACAGGAATGGACAGCCCCAGTTGCTTTGGCAATAGTTTGCCAGCCTCTACTGTAACTGCGGCATCCAATTGTGTCAGACTGTTCTTGGCACGTTGGTTAATATTTTGCTCAATAGTACCCCATCCATCTGAATAATTACTTGCAGAAAGGGATATCTTACCCAAATCAGCCAATTGCACATCCATGCGGGCAAGCTCAGCATGTGCGGGTTTATCATTTATCTCGGAGAGCCTGAATTCATCCACCCATACCTCTGCACTAACAGGATTTGTATTACCTCCGGCAGCATTCTCCACCCCAATCAATATACCAAGAACTTGGGCAATATTCGGATTACCCAATACGCTATATGTTTTGGTATCTCCTTTTAGTGTCTCCCTATATATAGTTGAAATATCTCGTCCTGGTGTATTATTCCGCCTGAGCTTCATGTCTATCAGCTCCTGTAAGTTAAAGTCTAGATTATTGGCAGTAGGCCATACCTGATCTGCTTCTGCATTGGTATAAGTACCGGCAGGAGTTACTTTCAGGGGAACCTTTATCTCATAGAAGTTATTGGTAAAGTCCTGCCCTATCCTTACCACCAAGTTTAAGTCCCCATCTTTTATAGGCGTTATCCCGGTCTTTGCTATACTCTCCGCATGCGCAAACATCGAAAGCTTTCCGTAGTACCTAAGGTCTAGATTGGTTGTTTTAAATACAGATCGTGCATCGCCCTCTCTCAGGTTACTCACCTGCAAAGCCATGGATTGTTCATTCTGCAAGATATTAACCCCATTATTACTTAGCTGCTGCACACGTAATATGCCTGGAGGAATAACATAGTTTACTGGTGTACGGCTACTGTTTTCCTGTAAACCTACAGCAATGGTATTTAAGTTGGCAGCAGTATCCACTGGCTTAGGCAATCCATTGGTGTCTAAATCGTATCTATAGTTCCTCCATTGGTTACGAACTAAGTTTAAGGTTGCAAAACGTAATACGGCAGAGTCTTCAAAGCCTGTCATATACATCCGCATGAAACGCACAGATTGAAAATCAGGAATATTGCCAACATTGGAAGTATAACCAGAAATGGGCACACGGAAAAGGTACCAATTCTCCGTTCCTTGTGTTCCATTGGCATAAGTTACAGGTACGAGCCTTTGATCGGTGATATATTTCGTCGTATTTGCAGCCATGCCAGGTTTAAGATCTACCTCATACTCAAAATATTGTTCTGTCTGGTTGAGGGTATTATCATGATTGATATCTTCATCATCAGGAGAAAGTGTTGCAGCAGAAGAAAATACAGAACTGCCAGATACCACAGGAGAGTTTCCTTCGGGATTGTTATAATTTTTATACCTACCTAGCAAATCAGTATTGCTTGCATCAAAGCCGCCATCCCTATACCATACATAATCATCATGTGATGGATCTGCAAATGCTTTTTTATAAAGAATGGAATTGACGCCAAAACTGTTACGTATCCTATTCAAGTAATCACTCCTCTTATCTCTTTCTGATGAATCACTTAATCCATCAAATCCAACATCCTGATAGACTCTATCGGCAGGGTTATTACTGAATGCCTGCGTTATCTGTATCGGGTTCACTGGTGTGTTCCCCCATACACTTGTGGTATCTACCGCTGCTGGCAAACTTGGCGTATTCAATCCATTTTCGTACAAACGTTTACCATCTTTCAGAATGTCTTCGCTTACATCACCTAGATTGATATATAGTTTACCACCCGAACTGGCAGGATTTTTAATAAAAGGATCTTGTACCCAGAACTCAATGAACTCAAAGTTATTTGTAATGAAATCTGTCTGGTCTAATGCCCTCATTAAGCCTCCCCATTTACCCTTTGGATTAGCCAACTTACCATTTGCATCAATGTTGCCAAGATTAGATTCATAGTTATAAGGACCAAGTTCTTGTGGATAATAGGCAACATCAAAGGTAGTTGTTTGTGTATTGGTGATATTGGTTGTTTGCTGTGGAAAGAGTTCATTGGTGTAAACCATACGCGTCCTTGGATCGCTCAAGGCAGTTAGGTTGTGCCTCAAAGGATTCGTAGGGCTGTTTCTATCCTGCAAATTAGGCTCAATATTATACCAGGCAATCTTTGCCCTGTTAACGCCATAGTTTATATTGTCTGACAACTTAAATTCAGGAAAACGTTGTGGGGTGGATGCCAATGCCCAGGCAGTTAATGGAAAACGCAAATCTAAATTACTGGTAGAACCTTCAAAATCATCCACATAAACCAAACCACTGCCACCACTGCCTATCTGTGATGGGTGACCCGGTTTTAGGTATGCAGCTTCCACCGAAGTGGTTATATAACTCTTTGCTTTTGTTTTATAATTTGGCAACCTGTTTAGCAACCTTGTCAGGCCGGGTAATTCCGAATGATAACTAAGGTCTGCACCATACATGGTATTGTTTATTGGGTCTGACCCGTAATCTACTTTTGAAAAATAAGGTCTTTCTTTAAGCCTTGTAATGGAAGCACCTATAGATAATTTCTTATTGAAGAAATATTCTGCCCGTATACCCAGAAAGCTCTTTTGTTGTACACCCACATTACCATTGTTCTCATAAGAAACATTTACAGGCACGCCAGAGTTGAGTATTGATTGGTTCAATATCCGCACACTCCCCAAGTTATAATCAACAGAATAATCAGTTCCTTCCAGTAGCACCTGTCCTCCTGCCATCACTTTCACAGAACCCGGCGGAATGTTAAATGCCCCCAAGTATATCTCACTTCCCCCTGTAGCTTTTGCAGTTCCCGCCATCAAGAATCTGTTTAGTGTATTATACGTCTGCGCTATGGCTTTGATGGAGTCATACAAAGGATAATAGATGTATTTCTGTTTCAACGCCGTAGACGTTCCATTAAAGGCCAAGTTTTCCAAGTCCTTTCCAAAAGGCTGCAATACGGGAAATATTATCTTCCCTTGTTGGGATAATACGGTAAATCCTTCTATATAATCAAATACCCCATCTGGTTGCGGATCGTTTCTGGCATTTAACCTATCCAAATTCAATACCTTCAGCAATGGCTGACCACTTACAGATGGAGCAGATTCTGGCAGGTATATCTTCTGTCCGCCACTTGGGTCATTGTAAAATACATTCAACTTGAAATCTTCTTTTGACAACCCGCTCAATCCCAATGAATACACGTTCTTCATCATCAATTGCCAGATAGGTAATGAGGTACGTGCAGATGTTGCCTTTAACAATTTCAAGAACAATACCTGTTGCACTCCTTGCCCTTGTTTTGCAGTATCCAAGCCAATGTCTTCTGCAAATTCACCTACCTGATATACTCGTCCGTTGGCAGTATATTGATAAGCTACAGACAATACATCGCTTGGTTGCAACTGGGAGTTCATTGATATGAAACCAGCCTGTGGATTGAAATAAAACTCGTTTGGTGCCAATTGGCGTGCAAAACTAATTTCATAATCATTTACGGGCGTTAGATTCAGATTCGCTAGTTCGGCACTTACCTTGGAAGGGCTACGCAATGGCGACTGTAATCCACCGGCAGTTAGTTTGGCATACAATCCATTTGAACCATTATCAGGAAAGTTGCCGGGGCTGCCGCCCACGTTGTTAGGGTTATAAGGGTTCGATTCGCCCAAATCCATACAGCCCACTACATATCTGGCATTTGTTGTAGCGCCGTTTCTGTTGGTTACCCATACCTGTATCCGCTGTATCTGCACTTGCGAGTTTACCACAGGTAGCCTACTCATGGTGGCGTTGTAGTTTTTATTAAAGTATTGTGCCAACAAGAAGTTACGGTTCTCATCGTAATCATCAAGCTTCAAGGTAAAGTTGGTGGTTGTGGCACCGCCCTTCAATGCCTGTGTTTGTGTCTGGCTTTTTTGTTGGGCGATGGCAGCGGTAACAAACAATTTACCAAACTGCAATTGGGCCTTCAATCCAAACAGGTTCTGGTAGCTGGGCAATAAGGTACCCCTGGATTGCCACGACATATTACCCGCATTAATGCTTTTAATGATCTCATCATCCTTGCCTTTGTATTCCAGTTTCAACTGGTTCAGGTAATCAAAGTTTGCCAAGGTATTATAACTCAATGGCAGTTTCAACTTATTTCCTATTGTGGCATTGGCGTTGAAGTTGGTATTCATTTTAAAATCAAACCCACCGCTTTTCCTTGCAGACTCTGGCAAGGTTGGGTTCAATGTCTTCTGTCCCTGATATCCCATCGTAACATCAATGGTTCCTTGCGGCCTTATATCTACCTTTAGTGCCTGCTGCAACTGCTTGGTTATATTGCTTGCTGCACTATCTTTCAGTCCTTTTAGTTTACCGCCTATGCCGTTTACCTTATTGGCTACACCACTAACGGTACTATCGCCCGCACCAAAAATCCTGTCGAACAAACTGGTATACACCAAATGCTTGGGGCGTTTTAGTTTCTTATTCAATAACATCAAGGCATCAGCGCGCTGTTGAAAGTATTCTGTCTCGTTCAAATGATTTTGCAAAGCATAAAACTCTTCAAAAGTCAGGTAGGTAGGCTCGCGATAAATATTATCTCCTATCTTTTCAGAAATGATATAACGACCGGTTTTAGGATCGTATTCTATTTTTTGAGTAATTAGGGAAGAATCTTTTACATCGAAAGAATTTTTGTTCCGCCACGTAAACCAATCACCCCGTCTGTCTTGCAAAGGAAACAGGAGACTATCGGCAGGTTTGGTAATGCTTGTATCATTTTTTAAGGTAGGTTTAACGCTTGGCAAGTCTTTACTTTGGGCAAAAGAATTATTTCTGCCTCCTAAAAAGACAGCTATAAAGGCGAAAAAGAAAAATAATGACCCTTTAATATGATTCAAAACGATAAAACCTTAGTGTAAGTAGAAGTCTATTCTATAATTAGAGGCTTTTTAGTGCTTGCTTAATAATTTCTTCGAGTGCAATATTAGGGTTTGTTTGTATTACTTTTTTAATTGCATTCTCCGCCATCAATCTGCTTATTCCCAATGCCACCAGTGCATTTGTAGCATCATAATCCACAGACTGCACTGCCAGCCCGCCCAATGGGTTCTCCAATGACTGTTTACCAAACTTATCTTTCAGTTCCACAATCAACCTTTCAGCACTCTTTTTTCCAATTCCCTTGATACTCTCCAAGAGCTTGGCGTTGCCTTGAATGATGGCCCTAGATATTTCTTCTGGCTTCATACCAGACAACATCATCCTGGCAGTAGCCGCCCCCACGCCCGAAACGCTTATCAGTTGCAAAAACATTTCCTTTTCTGCCACCTCTGCAAAGCCATACATGGTCTGCCCGTTTTCAAATAGGTGGAGATACGTATAAAGCTGACCAACATCCTTATTGGCAATGGCGCTGTAAGTGTTCAGGCTTATTTGCAGGTCGTAACCCACACCATTTACATCCACAATCACCCTTGCAGGAGTCTTGTCTATAAAATTACCTCTTACAAATGCTATCATGATTGCTGCGAATGTAAGTTTTTAACCCCGATTACACAATAGACTCATTACTAAAGTGCCAAATACAAAAAAAGACAACTGCCTGAACAGAATTTTTGGGACTGAAAACATACTATGTATAGCTAAAGCCACATAATAAAATCAATACCTTTCCCCCTTGGCTAAAGTCGAAGGGCTATTGATTTGCGAACTAAATACTTAATCCTAAATATTTAGTTTATTTTCTATAAAAAAATTAATTTTTATTAAAAATGGTTTAATAAACACGGAGAACCAGTCACCCTATAGCAATGTAGGGGTCTATAATTGATCAAATAAGTGTGCTGTGTAAAAATTTAGGGCATATAATTGATCAAATAAGTGTGCTGTGCAAAAATTTAGGGCATATAATTAATCAAATAAGTGTGCTATGCAAAAATTTAGGGCATATAATTGATCAAATATGTGTGCTGTGCAAAAATTTAGGGCATATAATTGATCAAATAAGTACCCCGTATTTGCAATAAGTGAGATTTTGAGGGAGAAAAGGAATTTGTTTCAGGTATAAAACTGTCTGAATCACGATTAGAATGATTATCAGATTAGTAGGATTTATACTCCTCCATCTTAAATATCCTTCAATTATTATAATCTTGATTTAGATAAAATAAATTCGCTGTTTGTTGCGTCTTTCATGACCAAACAGCGGTGAGTAGGGGTAACAAAAAGGCTGCCCCAATTTTACATTCGGGGCAGCCTACTTTTATTTGCTGAACTTGTTGAACTTAGAATGCAATAACACCAACATTGGTGGTATTATTCGTTGCCACGGCAACATTGCTTACGGTAACCGGTTGTAAAGGTAATAATGGAGTTATCGTTATGGAATAGATTCCTGCTGGAAGCCCCATTAATAAAAAGTTACCACTAGCAGTAACATTTGATGAGTAGGTGATATTAGTTGCTGACGTTGCAGTTATAAAAGCTACAGTACCTACTGGTGAAATCGAACCCTTTATGGCACCGCTGATAGCAGTTTCAATAGTTCGTACCACAGGTTTTAATTTATAGGTTCCATTTCCTGTTTCAACAATAGACTTATTGGCATCAAAATCCAACAATACGGTGTAAGCAACGCCAGCTTGTAATGTTTGATGCACTTGAAGTTTTAAGCCGGTTTGATCAGCACTTGGAGTGCTTAACGGATAACTTACGTGGTTAACCACTACCGAATTATTTGCTCCTAAAATAAGTCTTATTTGCTGTACATCAGCAACATTTAAACCGCCAGTGGCAATTAAGGTATCAACACCATTGGAGAAGTTTGATAGATTATAAATACGCTTATTTACATTCAACAAAACTGCCTTACCATCGCTACCTATCACTTCTACACCTTGCAAATCAATGTAAACAGCATCGTATGGTCCTGGACCATCCGTCATTTTTACATTATAGGAGTAAGTAGCTGAAGCATCAGCTTTTTTGCAAGCATTTAGCACAGCACAAAGTGCTACTATACATAAGATAACATTGATCTTTTTCATTTTACTTAAATTTAATTTGTAACATTATTGTTATCATGCAAATCTAAAGCAAGTATGATGCCTGCCATTATACAATTACATCTAAAAAGTATATAATTCACTGACAATGCTGGTTGCAGCACAAACTTTAGGTAAATGTTAAGCGATTGCACGTTCATAAGTACCTTTTTTGTGTAACTAGTCTCTAATTGGTATTCATTACAAAGTAATACAAACAAGGGCATCCATTTAATGGATGCCCTTGTTTGTATTTGAATGTTTAAACAGCCATTAAATCTTCAATAAAAAGTTAGCTAAATTAAACGGTGGATCCCTGTATAGGTTTACGTACATCACTATTTCGCACAGGACGGCTTTTAGTTTGGTAAAATTATTTGGCTTTTGAATGTACACATTAGCCCCACTGTTAAAAGTGTGTTCAATATCTTTTTCTGATGAAGAGGTGGAATAGATGGCCACAACCATTTCCTTTAGTTTCTCGCTTTTCCTTATTTCTATCAGGCATTCCAATCCATTTTTACGGGGCATATTCAAATCTAGAAAAAGAAGTGTAGGCAACTGCGTGTCTTCTTTCATCAGATAGTCCATCAGTTCTACCCCATCGTTTACAGAAACAACGGTGGTCTTTATTTTGCCTTCTTCCAGGGCTTCCTTAAAGTTCATCCTATCACTTGCGTCATCATCGGCAAGCAGTACATAAATGGGTTTGTTGCTCATGTCTACATGTTTTAAGAGGGTAAATAAATATCAAACCTGGCACCTTTGCCAAGCTGTCCCGATGCTGTAATCACACCATCGTGGTTTTCTATAATCTTTTTTACTATTGCCAAACCAATGCCTGTGCCTTTGTATTTTTCTTTTCCGTGCAACCGTTGAAACACTTCAAATATCTTTTCGCTGTATTCTTCTTCAAAGCCAATACCATTGTCGCTTATACTGATGTGGCAATAATTTTTCTCAGGCACCAATGCTGTGTTATCCAGCTCTTTCCCTTTTTTGGTTTCACTGTCTATTATTATATGTGCAGGTATCCCCGGGTTCGAAAACTTCAGGGCATTGGATATCAGGTTATTCATCACTTGTCTAAACTGAAAGGGGATAACCCTTGCATTGCCCAGTTTCTTTGTTTCTATTATCACCAGGTTTTCAGAAATGGGTTCTTCCAAATCTGCTTTCACCTCATCTACAATATCACCAAGATTGGCCATTTCAAATACCCTTTCTTCACTATTTGTTTGAGAATAAGTTATCAAATCCTCAATTAGGGTACGCATCCTTGATGCTGCATCTTCAATTATCTCAAAGTGCCTTTTCCCTTTTTCAGATAAGTTATTGCGGTCATTGTCCATGATCCGCGAAGCAAACATTTGAATTTTTCGTAGTGGCTCCTGCAAATCATGACTGGCTATTTGGGTAAAAACCCTTAGTTCATTGTTAGCATTGGTTAGTTCTGTTGCCCGTTGTTCCTTCATCTCATTTTCCAATACTAATTCCTTATTGGCAATAATCAGTTCCGCCGCCCTTTGCTCCTTTTCCTTGTTTTGAAACGCCAGTTCCTTATTGGCAATAATCAGTTCTGCCGCCCGCTGTTCCTTTTCCTTGTTTTGAAATTCAAGTTCCTTGTTGGCAATAACCAATTCTACTGCCCGTTGTTCCTTTTCCTTATTTTGAAATTCAAGTTCCTTATTGGCAATAACCAATTCTGCGGCTCTTTGTTCCTTTTCCTTATTTTGAAATGCCAATTCCTTGTTGGCAATAACCAATTCTACAGCTCTCTGTTCCTTTTCCTTATTTTGAAATGCCAGTTCATTATTAGCAATAATTAACGTTGCTGCTTTTTGTTCCTTCTCCACATTCTGGACAGAAAGTTCACTACGCAAATATTGTGAATGAAAGAGCGCCGTATTTACCTTTAGGTATGAAGCCCAAAGGATTGCCAATGCTCCCAAAAAAAGAACAACAATATACAGGGGGGTAACAAAGGAAAGTTGCGTATATTTCTCTGTTCGTAATTGTAGCAAAGCTGTTTCCACCCCATACATCTTCTCTACAATTGTCATTACACTATCCATTGCAGCAGATCCTTCGGCAATATTTTCTTTTACCAAAGGATTAATGGATGTAATGGCAGTAGGCAGATTTGTATTATTAAGACTGGCAACCTTCTTTTGTAGGTAACCGTTTAATAACCGCAGGTTTTCACCCTGCGCCTTATCGCCTTTTACCAAGCTTTCCAGTGCATGTTGTTCAAGGGAGAGTTGGGTTAATGCAACTTCTTTTTTATCGAGCAATAATTTGTTTCCAGATAATAAGTACCCCCTTTTATTGGTCTCTGCCTCGAAAACAGCCGACGATATCTTATGGAGAGATTGGGAAACCAGCGTGGTATGGTTTACCATATCAGAGGAGCTGATAAGGTTTCTTATCTGGGTAAATGTATAAATGGAAAGAACCACAAGAAAAAACGTGGTTACTATATATATTATTCTTATTTGAAAGAGAGTAAGGGTGCCTTTTTTCATCTTATTCTTGTTTTACACAAACCGTGAAAAAATTTGCGTCGCAATGTAACGATTAAAAAAACATTAAATAAGAATTAATTTTACCTTATTTGAATGATTTGAATGAAGGAATGATTAGGGTTTAGTGTGGTGACTAAAGCAATTATTTCAGGAATATTCCCTTTAGTTCCGTCACTAAACCCATTATTTCAGGAATATTCCCCTTTGATAATAGAATGATGGCAATAGTTACTGCTTTTGTTAGGAAACAATCTACATTATTGCCGCTCCATCCTACCCTCAATCTCAGCAATATCTATTACCCTAGGCTTACCTTCTTCGGCATCCGCTTTTGATGGATAGTTTCTTAAAGATACTATCTCGTTCAGTTCCAATTCGTCCAAAGACTCAAATATTTCTTCTTCTGAATGACCTTTCAATATTTTACCTATGTGATAAAAAACGAAGTCGTTGTATTCTGACAGGTACGCTACTATCTTTTCAGACAAGGGAGAAATCTTTATGTGTATCATAATTTAAAATTTACTTGTTTATATAATTTATTTAACCACAAGGTACACTAAGAACGCTTTACCACAACAGACACGAGGAACATAAAGAAAAAATGCTCTAAGGTTCCTAAGATTGACAGGAACAATTATTATACCTAAACCCTTGTATCCTTTGTGAAAACCTTTGTGTACCTTGTGGTTGAGTCCCCCTAAAATGGATAGCCAATACCAATATTGAAAACAAGGTTTTCACTACGCCACCTGCTGCTACCGAAATCTACAACAGGAAGAACCCATCGTTGCCCCTGAGGCAACCAAGGTTTTGCAATAGGAAAAGCTATATCTATCCTGATGATTAAAATGGTAATATCTATACGGAAACCGATGCCAGCATCTGCTGCCAATTGATGCATAAAGTCTTTGGTGAGCACACCCGTGGTAGAAAAGAGGGTACTATCCTTTAGCCAAATATTACCCGCATCTACAAACAATGCTCCCTTAAACCGTGGTGCAATGATGGGAAAACGTAATTCGCTATTCATTTCCAACTTATAATCGCCGCCTACCTGCGGATAATATATCTGCTGAAACGCCGTTGTTTGTGTAGTGCCGGGACCAATACGGCGAGGTACAAAACCACGCAGACTCAATGAACCCCCAATGATAAACTGCCGCGCAAATGGCAAGAACTTCGAATTGCCATACGGCGCACTTGCACCCACAATGATACGGTTTGCCAAATAGACATCTGGTGCCAACTTTCGACTATACCTCAACTCAACATCTGCCTTGAGGTATTGGGCAAAATAAGCCCCTGTAATTGTTTTGGAATAG
>JANYEU010000020.1 GCA_025362915.1 Chitinophagaceae bacterium
TGTATCAATATCCCGTCCTCATTGTAATAATCGAATGCGTTGCCGCCGATGTGATTTCTTTTATCAACGATGAGTACTTTTTGATGTAAAGAAGCCAGACGTTCGGCCAATACGCAGCCTGCAAAGCCAGAACCAACAATTAGATAATCGTACATGTTTTTGTTTTTAATTGTTATTGATATGAAGCATTGTTTCCTTAATTCTGCTTAACATATTGGTTAATGTGTTGTCCCAAGAATTGGTGGCGAGAAAAGCGTCTACTCCGGAAAGCCATGCATCCGACCGACCATCGGTCAGTATTTCTTCCCCTGCCATAATAAATTCTTGCGCGCAAGAAACAATATGTACGTGCTTTCCATTTCCATAAGGCTCAATCACATCTTCTATCGGTGTAGATATTACAGGAACACCTGCCGTAAGGTATTCAGGCGTTTTTGTAGGACTGATGAACTTGGTTGATTCATTTATCTGAAAAGGAATCATGGCTATATCCCATCCGCCTAAATATTGTGGCAAGTCTGTATATGATTTTATCCCTAGATAATGAATATTGTGTTTGTTAGGTAAACTTGCCGGGTCTATTTTTACAACAGGGCCAATAACAACAAAATGCCAATCAGGCTTTTCGGTGGCAACATTATCCAGCAGTTCAATATCAAAACGTTCATCAATCACACCAAAGAAACCTATCCGCGGATGGGGAATGTTTGCTTGGTCTAATGGTGTTACAGTCGCCATATTTCTAGCTTGGCTAAAATGATTCTTATCTATTGAACTTGGAAATGGATGGATATTGGCATGTCTGTCCTTCTTGGCATTATATAAAGATCGGCCTCCAGTAAAAACTACATCGGCCTTAGACATCAATTCCTCTTCTAAGTTCTTTAACTCTGCGGGAGCAAATTTAAAAGCCGCCAGTTCATCCATACAATCATAAATGGTTACCCTCGCCTTATGGTGACCAGAAAACAACAATGCCATCGGTGTATAATACCAAAATGCGGTATCCTCTAAATTGATTGATTGAAGGAAACTATCCAATAATTCAACTAGAACCTGATTACTATTGTGCCTGTTTGCTTCTGGCAAATGTGGTTGAATCACGGTTACCTTATCCCTTGCGGTCATGATATATTCCGGCTTTGCTATGTCGCAAAAAATGGGTTCTTCTATATAATAGACTTGTTTATCAGCGGACAATCTTGACAATAATTGTTGCGGGCGCTAAAATACAAAGTCCCATCTTAGATGAGAGAAACAAACAAATGTATTGGGAATTTTAGGTACAATATCCTCAACAAATTCATGCCTTTTTGTAGATAACGGCACTATCGCATTGGATTTTTTTACCTGAACTTTTTTACCTAATTCAAATACCTGCTCCAGACGGCTAACCTGCTGCCTATTTGCTTCCAAGTGTTTACCAACTTCAATTTGAAATTCATTAGATGATACCTCATTCATCATCTTAGGCAATGTTTTCACAAACCGTTTCTTAGCTGAGTACATGTCGGTAATCTCATCTATAAAGAATCCCATTAATGCGGGTTCTATGTTCTTTGGATTTTTTGTTGTAACTCTTATTTTACTCGTTTTAGGTATTGCTGCCATTTCTCTTCGTTTTGTATGGAATTAGAAAAACCATGCCAGTGGGACACTAGCATGTAATTATGAAAGTTTTTGGTGGAATGGTATAAATTAGGATATTTAGTAATTTACTTACCCAAATTCTCCAAACATTGATTAATGTCTATCCCTTTGCCTAGAACCGGCGCAAACAAATCCCCCTTTTCTTTTATGCGTTCCAATGTATTTTTAATGGTAAACTGCGATGGATGCAAACCTTCTTTTACTTCGTCCCAAGTTAATGCTGTGGATACGGTGGCACCATCTTTTGGACGCACACTATATACACTTGCAAGCGTTTGTCCCGTGCGGTTTTGAAGATAATCTATATAGATATTGCTGTCGCCCCTTTTAGCCAAACTCCTTTCCAGACTGGTAAAAGAAGGCAGTTGTTCCTGCACCAATGTGGCAATGATGTGGGCAAAGTTCTTCACCGTTTCGTAATCATATCTATTCCCCATGGGTATATAGATATGCAGACCTGTGGCACCGGAAGTTTTGCAATAACCATCTGCGCCTGCCTTGTCTAACACTCTTTTGGTTGCCAATGCGGCAGCAATTACTTGACTAAAAGTATTTTTTGTAGATGGATCCAAGTCTATAACCAAATAAGTAGGATTCTGTAAGTTATTGGTTGTGGAGTTCCATGGGTTTATTTCTATGCAACCCAAATTAGCAAGGTATATCAGTGTTGCCTCCTCATTGCAAACGATATAATGGATAATTTTATCACTTGAATCGGAATGTATATCTGCTTTCTCTACCCAGGATGGTGCAGCTTCTCCCGCATCCTTATGAAAAAAACCATCATCTGTTATGCCATTAGGATTTCTTTTTAAGGATAACGGCCTGTTCTTTAGATAGGGCAATATATACTTTGAAATGGTATCGTAATATTCAATCAAATCACCTTTGGTATAGCCTTCCTTTGGCCAAAATACCTTGTTTAAATGGGTTAGTTCCAGTTGCTTGCCCTTTAAGGTCAGTAACTTATCATTTGGAGTTGTCGTTGCTTTCTGCTGTTTTAGATTCTTCTTTTCTGTTGGCAATTTCTTTTCTTTTTCGGATGGGTTAGTGATTTTTGTAGAACTAGCTATTGTTTCCTTGCTCACTTTCATGGTAATTTCTTTTGGATCTAAATCAAACCGCAACCGCATAAAAACGGGATGCCTCATTATGTTACCTTCTGTTAACTCAGTAAAATGCAGCTCTGCAATCAGTTTCGGTTTTACCCAGGTTACGGGTGCATTTACCTTTATTTTTTTCTTAAAAGGGGAATCGTTAGTAACCAACGGCTGTAATTGATCCCATAAATCCTTTAATGCCTGTGCATCAAAGCCTGTACCTGTGTGACCAATATATTCCAATTCGCCATCTTGGTATTTACCCAAAATCAATGCACCAAAGTATTCCCTGCTGCCCCGTGGACTTGTATATCCTGCAATGATGGCTTCGTGGGTTTGTATGTTTTTTATCTTCAGCCACTCCTTACTGCGGATGCCTATATGGTAAGTGCCGTCCTTTTTCTTTGCCATGATGCCTTCCATATTTTGCTCCACCACTTTCTTATAAAAGGCAGTGCCCACATCTTCTATATGGTCGCAATATTTTATGGTTGCATTGTCTCCCAACAGTTCTTTTAACAATTGTTTTCGTTCAATCAATGTAAAATCTATGGTCGATTCTCCATTCAGCATCAAGATATCAAACACATAATACACCAATGGATAATTGGTGTTGTCATCATAGTGTTGCAGTTTCTGGAAATCCGGTTTGCCATCCTCATCCAACAAAACAATTTCCCCATCCAGTGTTGCCTTGTGATTTATCTGTTGCAGTGCGGCTACAATAGGAGGATATTTATTTTTGAAAGACAATCCATTCCTTGAATATAATTTAACCTCATCGCCCAATTCGGCTATTGCCCTGTACCCATCCAACTTCAATTCAAATAACCATTCGTCATTATCAAAAGGTGCATCCGAAGTAGAGGCAAGCATTGGTTTTATAAAATTGTTTATTTTCTTATTGCCCAACGAAAGACCCTTATCTATTGGGCTGGGCTTTTTTTTTACTTCTTTTGCTGTGGACTTGGTTTTAGTATCTGCTTTTGTGTCCTCCTTATGTTTATCGCGGCTATAATCCTCGCTGTTATACTCTTCGTCCATAGCAAAATCATCCCTATGTTTTATCAATAGCCAACTCTTGCCATCATCCTTTTTCAAATTCACCAATGCAAAACTACCTTTCAACTTTTCTCCTTTTAAAACAAACTTTAGATTCCCTTTTTTAAAGGCAGCCAAGGCTTGTTTCTCTGTAATCGTTTTTCCATCTTCATCCACTGGTTCATAATTGCCATTGTCCCATACTTCCACGGTTCCTGCACCGTAATTACCCGCAGGTATTGTTCCATCAAAGTCTATATAACTTACGGGATGGTCTTCTACCAACATCGCCAATCGTTTAACAGCAGGATTTAATGATGGACCTTTAGGCACAGCCCAGCTTTTTAATGCACCGCCCATTTCCAAGCGGAAATCATAATGTATGTGCGATGCATGATGGCGCTGTATTACAAAACGCAACTTGCTTTCCTTGGATACTTTGCCCACAGGTTCCGAAGTCTGTTTAAAATCCCTTTTTTTGTTGTATATCGTCAGTGCCATTACGATGCTTTTTTATGTGATACACTTAAACTTGCCTTTAATTGCGCCATTAAATCTGTTGCTTTAGATTGTACAACCTTCATTTTAGGCGCATCTTTTACCTTGCCCTTCGATTTATCCTCTATTATCTGCATCAGTTTTTCCGAGTAGGTATCCTTGTATTTTGATATATCAAAGTTGCCCGTAAGTTGGTCTATCAATGATATGGCCATCTTCAATTCAGCTGGTTTTGTTGCTGTTTCGGGGATATTCAAATCTGTATGTTTCCTTATTTCCTGTGCAAAACGTATCCTGTTTACAATAATCACATTGCCTTCTGTTTTTATCAGGCACAAGCTTTCTTTGGTACGCAGCACAAAGCTTCCGAGCCCTGCCTTTCCCGATTCTTTCAATGCATCGCGTAGCAAACAATAGGCTTTACTACCATTCTTTTCCGGCTCGGCATAATAAGGCATTTCATAATAAATACTGTTCACGGCGCCCTCATCTATAAACTCCGCAATCTCTATAATTTTCGATTTTTCGGGCGCGGCCTTGTCAAAATCATCATCTTCCAGCACCACATATTGGTCATTCAAACTATATCCTTTCACTATATTTTCGTACGCCACTTCCTTACCCGTATTTTCATTTACCCGTTTAAATTTACATGTGCATGGTCGGTTTTATCCAGCATATCCAAGTCCAATTCGCTGGCTTCCACCGCGCTATATAACTTCACTTGAATGTTTACCCGTCCAAAACCAATTGCCCCCGTCCAGATAGGTTTCATAATAATTATTTTGTTTTCATTGCATTAAAATTTCATGCCAATTACTTATAATGTAGCAACAGAAGCCTCCATCGGATGTAGATGCAATCCATTTAAAATGGAATAATAGTTGTAAGTTTTGGCAGAATTTGTGGGATACATAAAAAACTTAAATAACTATGGGAAATAATTGGCATATAGGTACATCGGGTTGGAGTTATGGGGATTGGAAAGGGGTGTTTTATCCCAAGGAATTAAAGACAACCGATTGGCTTACTTGTTATAATGCCACTTTTGGAGTTACGGAAATAAACGCCAGCTTCTATCACCTGCCCAAGAAGCAAACAGTGGAAGGTTGGGTAAATAAGACGACAGATGGGTTTTTATTTTGTCCTAAAATGAGTAAATATCTAACACATATTCTCAAATTGCAACAGCCGGAAGAGGTATTGGAGAGGTTTTTTGAAGTATTTGAACCGATGAAACACAAGATGGGACCAGTATTGATACAATTGCCTCCCAGCTTGCAATTTAATTACGATACGGCCGAATATCTATACCAATTACTTGCTTCAAAATACAAGGATTATCGTTTTGCAATGGAAGGCCGCCATGCAAGTTGGGTAAATGAAGACAGTATAACATTGATGGCCAAATATGGTATTGCCTTTGTTATATCGCAGTCTGGCGTTGGCTTTCCATATATAGAAGCCGTTACCACCAAGGATATTTATATCCGCTTTCATGGCCCTGCACAGTTATATACTTCGTGCTACATAACCGCAGAACTAGAAAAATATGCCGCCTTATTTAATAATTGGCTAACTGAAGGACATATACTATGGATTTTTTTAATAATACCTCCCATACATACGCCATTAAAAATGCACTGGAACTTGAAGCGATGCTGCGTGGATAATAAGGAGTTGAAATGGTTATGATAAACACTAAATAATGTAATTTTTTTAACCGGTTGGTTAAAGGATTGGCATCTTATGTACATAAAAAAAGCGTAGTGCAATATGGCACTACGCTTCTGTTCAATTTAAACGCAATTACTTAGAGTGGCTTGTGCCTTTCTTGTCGCTGCTGTCTTTTTTGGAATCCATTCCTTTACCAGCAGACTTTTGATCTGTTGATTTAGTACTGTGGATTCCTGCTGATGAACCCTTCTTTGCATCTTTAGAATCGCTGTGATTCCCTTTTTCTGTTGTTGACATGATGTTTAAATTTTGATTGTTATTAAATAATCACTATGCAAAGATGATGGCAGGCATACTATAGGATATTACACAATTTCAGTTAAAAGTTACATGATTATTATTTTAGATAAAAATATAAGTATATGTATCACATTTTTTAGCTTTGCACAAGAGTGAAATTGACCACTTGAAACCTGCCAATCTCCCAATATATTAACTGAGGTTACGCAGTTTTATCCCCAATATCTATGTTCGCTGCTGATATTACTTATGGGGAAGTAAAAAAGTAAACACATTGTGTTAGATTAAGGGGTTAATGTTTCCTGCTTATATAACTTATGGAGAAGTAAAAAGCTTCAACACATAGGTTTCATAGGCATATAGTAAACATAGGTTTAGCGTGTAAGTAGTTTAAGAAAAAGGACACATAGAAAATGCTATTTCATAGCATTGACCAACATCTTTTAAAAAGAAGTTATAGGATTAAGTATTTAGTTCG
>JANYEU010000042.1 GCA_025362915.1 Chitinophagaceae bacterium
GATTCATGTCCTAGTGTTCCGTAATGGTATCTAAAGAAATCAAGCAGGTAATAAAGGTCGGTACTATTAAAGGTTCTATGTACAAAACCCATCAAACGCTGCAATGTTTCTGGACTTGCATCCTGCATTTCCATAATAAACTGATAGGGTTTGTTATCCATCAACCGCATTAGTCTGTTGCAGGAGTTGATGATGCTAGTCCGGTTTCCCCAAGCCAGTATTGCGGCAAAGAAGCCTGCTATTTCTATGTCTTGCTTCGCAGAAAACTGGTGTGGAATACAGATGGGGTCATCTTTGATGAAGGAAAGATGGTTGTATTGATTGGCTTTGGCGTTAAAGAAGTCAACTAAGTCGTTATTATTCATTATATTTTAATTGCCATTAGGCCAGATATTTCTTACGCAACTCGTTCCAATCTGCTCCGGCATCCGGATGTTCTTCATGGTGCTTAAATCGCTCCCTAATCAAGTTTACTTTCCAATCGGGTACAGATTCTTTAAAGTTCTTTTGGTCATTGACTTCCAAAAGTTCCATTGCCAAAGCAATCTTTTCTGTCTCCGGTAGTTGCAGTATTGCTTGTTTATTATAATTCATTTCTTTTTTTTATAAAGATAGTACTCTTTCAGCAGCATCCCTCCTTCCCTACAACTTAATATCTGTTTCATTATCCCAATTGGCCTTCACATTCAGCTTCCAATCCTTGTCCAACACCACTTCTGGTTGAAGTCTTTTCTTATAGTTACCCGCATCCCATACACCGTTTTGGTTTTCATCATACAATATCCTCACAACATAATCACCAGGCTTGTAGAGTTTCCTAAAGAAGACCGTTGATGTAAGCGGTACACTTTCGGCTATCCTATCATTGGACAATATCTCTAAAACAGGATGTAATTTTAAATCAAGGTTTGTGAATCGTATCTTTAAACTACCATACTCCGATTCATTCCGTGTATAAAAGGTTAGCGTATCCCCCTTTTTCAGTGTATAGCCACTGGTATCTTTCGCAACATCATTGGGTATTATCAAGTAAAAATAGTTTCCTTCCTTCCAGTTATAATTTATGGTAGCAATGGTCTTGCTGGTGTCCAATTGTACAAAAGCATTTGGAATTGGGTTATAAAAAGTATCATAAAGTGCCAGTTTCGACGAATCGAAAGATTGCAATCGCTTGCTAAAGGTGATGTTTAGCTTACCCAGCAAATCCTGCGCACGACCTCCTTCAAGATTGGTGGCATACTTCAAGAATTTATCCTCTTTTTTATTGCCGTCCTTATTGTTTTTAGCGTTATTGTTAGTAGCTGACTTCTCCTTTTTCTTCTCTTCCTGATACGCATAAAAGGTTGCCGGAGCAGTGGCATCACCAATGGTAATGGTACTATCCAAAAAGGCGAAAACCTTGGTACTGTCATCATATTTTTTGCCATATTCGTTGGGTACCACAAACGCATTGTACCTGCCCGGCTCTATAAAGTTGAATGCAAACGCCCCTTTTCCATCAATCTTGGCAATGTACCTGGGCTCCGATTTGTAGATGGCGGTATCGTTCAGGTTTCTGTGCAATATTACCAACAGTGTACTATCGGTTTTACCTGTTTCTGCCAATAGTACCTTACCCATAAACGTCCCTGTGGCTAAATGCGGCCCCGTGGAGAATACATAGGTAAAGTTCTTGTACATATTCCCTTCATTAATGTCTCTTATGCTGTTTCCAAAGTTGATGCTGTAGGTGGTGTTTGGCTCCAGACTATCGCGCAGCTTCACGGTTACTTTCCGTAGGTTATAATCTATGATAGGCGACTTAATTGGGTTTGGAGATACCATCACATTCTGCGAAACTTCCTTTACTTCTACAAATTCATCGAACGTAAGCACTATCTTTTGCCCCTTAACGTTGGTGGCACTATCCACCGGCAAAGCCATTACCAAGTGCGGAGGAATGGTATCTTTTGGTCCGCCACTTGGGGGGATAATACCCGCACAACCCGTGAGCAATAGCAGTTTGGCAGCCAAAAACAGTAGCAATAAAAGGAAAGGAACTCTTTTGTTCATGAAGTAAAGTTAACGGCTGCAAACTTATACCGAATGTTTATTGATAAAATCATAAAAAGCAATAGGGGCTTGATGCCCCTCTCGTTTTTTTAATCAATCTCCTATTTCCTTCATGATAAAAACACTAACTATTACTGTATCTCTATTTGGTTTATCACCAAGCCCGAATCTAATATATAAATTCTTATGTTGGCTTGTTCCTTCTTTGCGGCTATCTTATGCTCTGTTGTTCCTGCCGAATATCCATACAACACATTTTTGCTCCATACCTTCCCACTGGCATCCACGTTTAGGTTCACCACCTGCGGCTTATCTCCGTTTACAGAAATGGCATACCGCAATTGGTAATCATTATTAATGCTGTGGGTTGGCAAACACTTCACTGTAAACTGGTATGTTCCTTCTTTTAATTCGGTATTGAAATCTACGTAAGGAGCATCAGCCACCTTACTGCTTGCAGTTGTAGTTGGCACAATAGTTACACCACTTCCACCAATGCCCAATCCATCTATGGCAATAATCTTTTTACCTTCCACATCATGCTTGGATGTCCATTGGCTTGCTTGAATCACCTTTAAAGCATCTGCCACAGATGATGTTTTAAGCGTACTATCTCTAGTAGTATTTATCATTGAATCTGTTGCTACGTTTGGCATTTTAAACACAGTTTGGTTGCGCGGATGCGAACTCATCATGCCATCCCACTTGCCATTGTTTAGTTTATTATATACGATGGTAAGGCTATCAATCTCCTTATAAGCTGCCGAAGCCTTATTGCTAAATGCAAGTGCATTGGGGTCTCCTTGCTTTGCTAAGGCAATACTTTTTCGTGCAAACAGCATCTTTTGGTTCATCAAACAAGCCCCTTTTACAGGGTATAGCACCAACTCATAAAACGCATCCTTCAAACGGCTAGGCATTTGCTTATACAGTTCTTCCGCTTGTTTGGCAATGCTTTGGTATGCCGCCAATCGGGCTTCAGCATCAGCATCACTGTAATTAACATGCAGCAAATGCTCGGGTTTACCTGCCTGTGCCAACTGGTAATACGTATTTTTTATGGCGGCAATACGCTCTGTAAACGCATCACCAAAGGTTTCTGCTGCCCAATGTTTACTATACGTTATCGCCTTCTCCGGTTGCCATTGGTCAATATTATACGCCAAATCCATTGCAAAACTGATCTCCATCTCGGCAGGCTTTAGGTCTCCCACATTAAAAACCCATAGCTTTTTAGCATTCCAGTTATATGCTTTTGTCATCTCGTAAGAAGTTAATGATGGCGATACCGACGAAAGCCACAAAAAGTCTTGCGGCGCACCCCAATACGAGAAGTGATAATACACCCCGCTGCCCCCACTTCTGCCTACTTCTTGCTTATTAGACAATTGGTTGATATATCCATGGTTATCGTCCGACCATACAATGGTAACATCTTCGGGCAGTTTCATCCCATACCTATAAATATCCAACACTTCCTTGTATGGACAAAATATCTGGGGTATATCCTTTATTGGTTTATTGTAGGTCTTGGTCAATATCTCCCGTTGGTCTGAAATAATGGTTTCCAATAAATCCTTTTTGCCGCCTATATCTTTTGGCCCCGGCATACTACCATCATGCACACCGCGCATCCCTACCGTAATAACCGATTCGTAATCCTTCGTCTGCTCTATCCTATCGCGCCAGTAAGGGGCTATCTGCGCCTTGTTCACATCATACCGCCACTCGCCAGGCTCCACCCCATATTCGTTCTTATAGTTCTTCGCCCACTCAAACACATTGTTGCGCAGCATCGGTTCGCAATGGCTGGTGCCCACCACTATCCCATACTTATCCGCCATCACAGGATTCTCCTTATAATAATAGAACGCCTTGGTGCATGGGTGCATGGCAGGCCATATAAAATTCGCCTTTAGGCGCAACAACAATTCAAAGATGTGTGCGTAGGTATTGGGACCAATATCTTTGATGTCTGTGTCCATTTTCTTTGCCGCCCAAGGCTGCATACCCCAATCTTCATCATTAATAAATATACCCCTATACTTCACCGAAGGCTCTCCATTTATTTGTGTATTGTCCGATACATACAGCGAAGCCTTATGTTCCGGAACCACATCAGCCCACCAATACCAAGGCGAAACGCCTATCAACTTCGATATTTCAAACACACCATACGCCGTACCCCGTGCATCGCTGCCTGCCACTACCAATGCCTTTGCAACACCGGGTAGCGGGTTTTGAATAGTGGTAATGATGAATGATTCCCACTTGCCAGCAATGCTTGCCACATCTAGTTTATTGGATTGAATTAACTGTTTAATCAAGGAAGAATTATTGATGGATCCGATGATGATGGGCATTTTGCCTATCTTATTGCCATCTATTTGGAGCGATGGTTGTTTACCCGTTACCAATAGCACATCCTGTTGAAACGCATTGGCAGCAACGCCCACCACTTTTGCATCGGCCTCATCATAATAGATGGTAGCCGCATCTCCATTATCTACAATTGGGAAGGAATTGGGCGATTTTATTGAGGTTATTTTAATGGTGGAAGGATTGTTGGATTGAGCAATACCTACCGTTCCCAATAGGCAAAGCAATGCAAGCAGTGCGTTTTTTTTCATTATACAAAAATATACTTTCATTGGTAATTCTAATTTTTCTTGCTGAATAATGTTGGTTATTGGTTCAATACCTTTTCGGCTTTTAATCACGATAGGTCATTTTTGATAGATGCACTTTAAGTTTCTTTCATCTTACTACAAGAAACACCAACACAGTTAGATGCTTCCGTTACAGATTTTCTTTTTTTATTGCTGATTCAGTGGGCTCACAGGGCGGTTTTGCATTGTTTTATGGCTTCTGCAACTGCCTTTTTCAACCTAAAAACGTAATGTATGTCACAACGCGCTCTCCGTGACAGTGATTACGCTTATTTATAGCGACAACACGTGTGTTGTGACAGTAATTACGTGTATTTATAGGGACAACACACGTGTTGTGACACTCATTACGCGTATTTATAGCGACAACAAGCGTGTTGTGGCATACATTACATTTTTAGGCTTTTAAAACAATATTCATCATCATTAAATTAAACAATATAACTGTCATCTTAAAGCCCCCTCTTTCATTTCTTGAAATTATATAGTCCCCACCGATAGCTTACAACTCTTGACTTTCCACTTATAGCTCCCAACTTTCAACCTAAATTTGCCTCCTACAACATATACAATCATGAATATACATAAGGCACACGATGAAAGCATTGTTTTGGGCGATGGTGTATGCACGATAATACCCTTATCCGAAGGAACGTTTACAATAGATAAGACCAAGATATTTGTTCCGTTCAATCATGAAAGCGACGATTTGTACCAACGCCCCATTGGTAGTTTATTGGTGGAAGTGCAACCTTTTTGCATTAAGACGGCTACAGATATACTGCTGATAGATACGGGTTTGGGCTTTAGCCAGCATAACCAATTGCAACTACACCTGAACCTGCGCCGCAACGGCATTGATCCAGAAAAGGTGACCAAGGTATTGATGAGCCACCTACATAAAGACCATGCAGGCGGCGTGAGCAAACGAGATAACATTGGCAACTACAGCCTTGCTTTTCCTAATGCCACGTATTATGTGCAGAAAAAGGAGTTTGCTTTTGCCATGGAAACAGGGTTTCCTTCTTTTATGAGCGAAGAGATTGGTGTGCTGGAAAATAATCCGCAGGTGCATTGGCTGGATGGTGATGGGGTGATTGATGGCTTTATAAAACATGAGACAACGGCAGGACATAGTCCGTTCCACCAGGTATTTTGGATAACAGTAGGCGATTTCACCTTGTTTTTTGGTGCTGACGATGCCCCACAACTGCAACAGATGAAGAGCAAGTTTGTGGCTAAATATGATTTTGACGGGAAGAAATGTATGGAGCTGCGCCAACAATGGTGGCAGGAAGGGCAAGAAAACAAATGGGTATTTTTATTCTATCACGATATAAAAACACCCATCTATTCTTTTTAAATTAGACCTCACCTAGATCCTCTCCAAAAGGAGAGGACTTTGCACCCTGACTGAATGATAGTTGCTACAATTGCTTGCCCTTCTCCTTTGGAGAAGGGTTGGGATGAGGTCTAACCACAATGCTTATATAATGACTAGCTAACCAGCACATCGCCAGTCATTTCCTTAGGTATGGGCAAGCCCATTACCGAAAGGATAGACGGAGCAATATCGCCTAGCTTACCGGCTTTCACGGTACCATGCCACTCTTTATCTAGCACAAACAACGGAACCAAATTGAGCGAATGC
>JANYEU010000049.1 GCA_025362915.1 Chitinophagaceae bacterium
ATTTACTTTTGGCAAGGGATATACGGCGTATGCATACATAGCGGGTGGCAATAATACGGTAAGTGTATTTGATGGAGTTACCAAAGGATTGATTACAACGATACCCGTAGGAAAAGGGGCAAGTAGTATAAATGCCAGCCCTGATGGTAAAAGGGTTTATGTAAGCAATAGCAATGAGGGTACTATAAGCATAATAAATACTACCAGTAATACTGTTACTGCAAAGTTGCCTGTAGGCAGCCAGCTAACCCGTACTTGTTTCAGCCCAGATGGAAGCAGGCTGTATCAAGCTAATTATAGTAAAAGTGGCGGCTATCAAGGCGGTTCGGTGTATGTAATAAATACCGCTACCAATGCCATCACTGCGAATATTACCTGTGGTAATGGTACTTACGGTATTTGCGTTAGTCAGGATGGTACGCTGCTGTATGCAACAAACTCTTACGATAGAACAATCAGTGTTATCAATACTGCCACCAATACTGTTATCACCACAGTTCCTATTGGGTTTGCGGCAATTTATATCGCTATCAGTAAAGATGGTTCCCTGTTGTATTTACCCAATTCTGCAAATAATACAGTTGTGGTAATGAGTGCGTCCACTTATGCGGTTATAACAAGTATTCCTGTAGATAATAATCCAAGCATTCTCTTGTTAAATAACGATGGGTCATTGCTGTATGTTGATAATGCAGCTGGAACTACCATAAATGTTATTAATACTGCCACCAATACATCGGTGAAAACAATAACGGTAGGCAGTAACCCTAGTGGATTGTCTTTAAGCCCTGATGGTAAAGAATTATTTGTTCCTAATAACCAAGATAGCTCAATCAGTATTATAGGCACAGCCACAAACAAAGTAACCAATACTTTTAAAATGAGCGGCTACCCATTAGCTTGGGGCAACTTTATTGCCAATGTTCCCGCTTGCGGTACGCCGCCTAGTGCACCAAGTATTACCTCATTTAGTCCAACTGCTGTTTGTCCTGGTTCTACAGTAAAGATAAAGGGAAGCGGCTTTTGGGGTGCTACTACAGTAACCTTTGGAGCTGATACAGCCACTTCTTTTGTAGTAGTGGATGATGCCAACATTACCGCCGTGGTGGATAGTGGGGCAAGTGGTAATGTGCAGGTAACCACCCGTTTTGGCACAGGTAGTTTGGCAGGGTTTACTTATCTGTCGCCTACCAGTTCTACCATCAATATAAACATCTGCCAAGGTACTTCCTATACTTTCAACGGCACTATTTACTCCTCCGCAGGAACCTATACCACCCACAGTACAAATTCGGCTGGTTGTGATAGTGCAGTTACCCTTGTATTAAAGGTGGGTGCTGCCACAACTTCCACCACAACGGCTAGTCTTTGCAAAGACAGTTCCTACACCTTTAATGGCAATGTTTATACAATGGCAGGTACTTATACTTCGCACCTTCTTAATAACTCGGGTTGTGATAGTGCTGCTACATTGGTATTGTCTATGGATACCTTATACACACTTTATCCTATTGAGGGGAGTACATCTGTTTGTAAAGGCGAGTCTATTTTGTTGACTGATATAACGATCGGGGGAAGTTGGAGCAGCGATAACCAGTTTATTGCCACTGTGGATAAGGTAGGCATGATTAACGGATTGACACCTGGTACTGCCAATATCAATTATTCGGTACAGTCTGGGTGTGGTAACAAATCAACCTTTCAGCCAATAGATGTCTTAGGGGTAAAACCTACAAACGTGGCAGACACCTCAAAAGATGCAACTTGCATCAGTCAGCAAAGTGGCTCTATTACTGTTTCATCCATTACGGGTACTTCAAAGGAAAGCCCTTATCAGTTTTCTATCGATGGAATTAATAAATACAACATTCCCTATACCATTCCCTATTTAATCCCCGGCAACTATAATATCTATGTTTATAATAGTGGGGGATGTTTGGTAGATAACATTCCCAAACAAATTGGTTATGATAATGATGCAGCCTGCGATACGCTTTATGTACCTTCTGCTTTTAGGCCAACCAGCAGCTTACAAGACAACAGGACTTTAAGACCCTTTGGTGGAGAAACTACCGTGGTAGCCTTGATTTTTAGGGTGTTTGACCGCTACGGTAAGATGATTTATGAAACCCACAGTTTAAACAGTGGGTGGGATGGACGAGTAAACGGCACTTTGCAAAATACCGGTACTTATGTATGGTCTTTGGAATATACCCAAACCAACAAGAAATGGGCTACAAAGGGAACAAGTGTTTTGATAAGATAAATAAGTAGGAGAGTAGGAGGGGAGAGGGTTATTGTCCCTCTTCCTTACCTTGTTTCCAAATACTACAGCGATAGCGCCAGTCCTGCTTAAACTTTTCACGTTCTTCGGGTGTCATGCCTTGCCACTTTTCTTTCATTGCTTCGCCACGTCCTTTCCAACCACATCCGCAGCCTCTTCTGCCATGTCCGATGCCGCCAAATAGTAACTTGCCCAGTACAAACAATCCCAGTGCCTGACAATAGTTGATAACTTTTACGCCCAATACGGCTACCAATATATGGTTCCATAAAAACATCACCACATAGCCAATGGCTACTATTGCCAAAGCCGCACATACTATCATTCCTATTACCTTTCTTACCCAAAACTGTTTCATAATAATCTTTTTTACTTGTTTAATAATTCAATATTTCCTCACGCAGTACCTGCAATCGCTCCCGCAGGTGCAGTACCGCATATCTCTTTCGGGATAACAGTGTATTTACAGTTAGGCCGGTTTGTTGGGCAATATCCTTAAACGGAATCCCTTCCAATTCATTCATTACAAATACTTGTTTTTGCTCTGCCGGCAGTTCATCAAGTGCATTATCCAATGTTTCCCAGAAAAGGGTACGCAAATAAGCCGATTCGGGGGTATTGTCTAGATCGGTTAGCAATTCCGTCCATCCAAGCATGTCATCCTCTGCTTTAGATGCATATAAATCATCCAACAGTTCTGGTTTATGCTTACGCTTCACATCTACAATCCTGTTTCGCGCCACCCGGAATAGCCACGCCGTCAGTTGTTCGATGGGTTGTGTATTACCAGCCAACTGATAAAATACATCTTGCAAAATATCTTCTGCATCTGCCTCATTAGTAACACGTTTTCTGATAAAGCCCAGCAAACGCTTACTATAATCGCCAATGATACCGGTGATATTGCGTTTCTGTTCTTCTGCCATTAAAGCCCTTAATGTTATTGCCGCTTCCATACTGATTGAGAAGACGGATGATGATTGAAAATATTTTACTTATGCTGAATAATGCAAAGAAAGCATTGAAATGGATGGAGTAAGTATCTGTGTGATGATTTTTTCTATATTCACAGACTTAAATTATTCACCATTAATGATTGTTTTATGAAACCTACAGTAACAATAGAGTATTGCCCCAAGTGTAATTGGTTGCTGCGGGCTGCATACATGGCACAAGAAATATTAACCACCTTTGAAGATGATGTTAAAGGGGTTCTGTTGCAACCAAGTGAGTATAGTGGACGGTATTCCATATTTATAGATGGAGAAAAAGTGTTTGACCGAAAAGAAGCTTGTGGATTTATTGAAATAAAAGCCTTGAAACAGTTGATAAGGGATGTAGTGAACCCCACTAAAAGTTTGGGGCATTCTGACAAGAAGCCTGAGTAGGTATATGTAAGTTTTGTATCAGGTTATGGTTAAGTAAATCTTTAGGAGAAAAGTATTTTATACATACCTAATCACTTTACTTTGCCACTTCATTAAAATAAAAAGAAAATTATGACGGAAGAGCAACAACCTAATCAACTGAATATAGAGATTAGCGAAGAGATGGCAGAAGGCACTTATGCAAATTTGGCCATCATTACACACAGCAATTCTGAGTTTATTATAGATTTTGTAAGTGTGATGCCCGGGACGCCAAAGAGTAAGGTGAAAAGTAGAATTATTTTCACTCCAATGCATGCCAAACGTTTTATGAAGGCAATAAAAGAGAATATAGAACGCTTTGAAGCTACAAATGGACAGATACAAGATATGGAACAGGTAGAAGTACCTTTCAATTTTGGCGGACCTAATGCACAAGCATAGGAAAGTTATAGGTTATAAGTTATACGTTCTTTTGTATTTTAAATATGTACAACTTATAACCCATAACTCCTAGAGAAGTCCTTCATCAGCAAAACTAAAATATCCCTCGGTGCTTACTATAATATGATCAAGTACCTTGATGTCGAAAAACATGGCGGCATCCTTTATTTTGTTGGTTAATGTTTCATCTGCCTTACTTGGTTTTAGGCTTCCACTAGGATGATTGTGGCACAGTATGATAAAGACTGCATTGTAAGTCAAGGCTTTTTTTACAATAACCCGCGGATCTGCAACTGTTCCTGTTAAACCTCCTTCGCTAATAATTTCGTGATGCAGTATCTTATGGGCATTGTTTAGGTATATGGCTATAAATAGTTCATGGCTTTTATATTCCAGTTGCGCTTGTAGGAACAAGGCTATGTCCTTACTTTTTGTAATGATGTCTTTCTTTTTTTCTGTTGCGTTACGCCTCAATCCCAACTCTAATGCTGCAACAATACAGATTGCTTTTGCAGGGCCCATTCCTTTTATTTTTAGTTCTACTATCTCTTTATAGCTTAATGAGGCAACATGTTTTAAATCATTATTGCACTTAGATAATAAATCCTTGCCAAGATCAACAGCACTTTTATCAACAGTGCCATTATGTATTAATATAGCAAGTAATTCAGAGTTACTGAGTGAGCCAGCCCCTTTTGCCATTAATTTTTCTCTTGGCCGGTCGTCTTCTGCCCAATCTTTTATGGTAGACATTTTAAGTATTGTGTTGATAATCGTACAATGTTGGTTCTTTTTTCATAAGAAACACAAATAAATTAATATTTAGAAACCAGTTAAATTATCTTCGCCGCAGATTTATAAGATATGAACCCTTCCGTAAAGATATTTTCAGGTACAGGATCACAACATTTAGCTGCTAAGATTGCCCAACGTTTTGGTGCACCATTGGGCAAGATAAATATCCAGAAGTTTAGCGACGGGGAGTTTCAACCTATTTTCTTGGAAAGCATCCGCGGCGACTATGTTTTTTTGATTCAAAGTACTTATTCTCCAACAGATAATTTGATGGAGTTGCTATTGATGATAGATGCGGCAAAACGGGCTAGTGCTTATAAGATTGTAGCAGTGTTGCCTTATTATGGCTATGCACGTCAGGACAGAAAAGATAAGCCCCGTGTAGCGATAGGTTCCAAGTTAATTGCTACTCTGTTAGAGTCGGCTGGGGCAGACAGGGTCATTACAATGGATTTACATGCTCCACAAATACAGGCTTTCTTTGATGTACCCGTAGATCATTTGGATAGTTCTGCTATTTTTATTCCTTACATAGAACAAATGAAATTGAAAAACCTCTGTTTTGCTGCGCCAGATGTGGGAAGTACAAACAGGGTTAGGGAGATAGCCAGTTATTTTAATACCGAAATGGTTATTTGTGATAA
>JANYEU010000058.1 GCA_025362915.1 Chitinophagaceae bacterium
TTATTCTCTACCCTTTCTCCTTATTTATTACACAAAAGTAACGTCATACCTGCACCGTTAAGCACTAACTTAACGGTGTTTTTATGATAGCAAAACAACATTGAAATACCCAAACCCTTATCAGTACTAGGTTTGGCCAAACCCATCTTATGATGCCCAAGTGGCAAATGGGCAATTAAAATACTTTTTTTGTTTAACAAGAACACAGAATAAATAGTGAGTGTGCTAACATCAAATAAACTCATCCTAAAGCCACCCATATCGTCCTTGCCACCCTCTTGACGCGTCTTGCGTCTTCGAAGAAGCGAAGCAAATCTTCGTAAATAATGGCTAAATTTTAGTAAAAACATCCTAAAGCCGCTTATACCTGAGTTCAATCTACACGTATCATAACACAATCTTCTTGAATTATTCCATTATTCTATGAAATCACCCTTTTTCTTCGTAAACCACTCTTTAATCTTCGAAGATTTACTTCGCGTCTTCGAAGACGCAAGACGCATCAACGTGCTTTTGAAGTAAATCTACCTGCTATTTAGTTTGGTCTGCCTGCATTTAAAGTTGGTATGAGTGGTATCGGTTTCCATCTTTATGGTAATGGTTGCTACTGGTCAATCTCCCAAAAGTTTTTAACTTTCAGGAAGTTTTACACACGAAACTTGAGCATTAAAGGTGTCGCTTGGTTCTTCTCCATAATCTTTACCTATGTTTGTAGCCTATTACACAAACAATGGTTAAATACTGCTTCACAGCGTTTCTTTCGGTTATGTTTATCGTTGTAAATGCGCAACAGAAAGGCTTGGATTTATTCATTAGTTCCGGTATTGCCAAGAGTCCTCTTTTGAAGGATTTAAAGAACCAAAAGAGAAGTGGTGTCATTGATAGCCTGCGGATAGATGCAAGTTACAAACCACAGGTTACTGCTTCAAGCGTTAATACGTATGCGCCTACTTACAAAGATTGGGGGTATGAATCGGCCATTACCAATGGAGGACACTTTAGTCAATTGATTAGTGTAACCAAACGATTGGTGCGTAAGGACAACCTACATGCACAGTATAAAGCCATTGATTTGCAGAACCAAACTCTGGAAGTAACGGGTAAAATATCTGAACAGGATATAAGAAAATCAATCACTTCGCAATACATAACCGCTTATGGAGACCAACAGCAATATCTGTTTAATCAGGAAATGCTGCAACTGCTATTTAAAGAGGAAAGCATACTGAAAACCCTTACTGGAAATAATGTTTACAGGCAGACAGACTACCTAAGTTTTTTGGTGACATTAAAGCAGCAAGAGCTGACCATCTCCCAATTAAGGATTCAATTGCAGAATGATATTGCCACGTTAAATTACCTAAGCGGTATAAATGATACTTCTTTTATTGTCTTGGAAAATCCTTCTTTAGAACTAACGATACAGCCTGAAATAGACAATACCGTCTTTACGAAGCAGTTTAAACTGGATAGCCTGAAACTAAGGAACAGTGATGCCATCATTGATTATAGCTACAAACCCACCATAGATTTGTATGCCGATGCGGGGCATGTAAGTACGTTTGCGATGGACGCTTACAAGAACTTTGGAACAAGCTTTGGCGTTACCATTGCAATGCCTATTTATGATGGCAGGCAAAAGAAGATGCAGCACGATAAGAATGCAATTGCGCAGCAGACCATTGGTGAATATCAGCAGTATTTCAAGAGTCAATACACGCAGCAGATACAGCAATTGGTGCAGCAGTTGCAACTGACTGATCAGTTGATTGCGCAAGCAAAAGACCAGTTAAGGTATAGCGAGGGCTTGATAGAAGCCAACAGGAAACTATTGGTGAGCGGCGATGCGCGGATGGCAGATTTTATATTGGCAATAAGCAATTATCTGACTACTAAGAATATGATTACACAAACAACAATCAACAGGTTACAGATAATTAACCAGATTAATTATTGGAACACTAAATAAACAAGTTGAAAGTCGAGAGTAGATAGTCGTAAGTAATCGGTAATAAGTTGTAGGTTATACGTTGTAAGTAAATAAAAATTAATTTATAGCTCAATGAGGGTATCATTCATAACATTATTATTGGGAGTTGTTTTGTTTACCTCGTGTAAATCTAAAGAAAAAGCTAAGGAGGATAAAAAAGATTCTACTGCTGAAGTGGCAGGCGGAACACCTGTCACGCTAACATCTGCCACCATTGGCAATATGGACGAAACGGTGGAACTAAGTGCAGTGTCCACCTTTTTGGTGAAGAGTTATGTAAAAGCGAATGCGACCGGCTATTTGACCGCCGTAAATACGCAAATGGGTAAATATGTGCAGAAAGGGCAAGAGTTGTTTACGCTGAAAACAAAGGAATCGCAAAGTTTGGGTAATACCGTAAAAGACCTTGATCCTTCCCTCAATTTTGAAGGAACCATGCACATAAAAGCACCGGGCAATGGCTATGTTACGCAGCTTACTTATCGCACGGGAGATTATGTGCAGGATAATGAGCAATTGGCAACCATTACAGATACCAAAAACTTTGTGTTCCTACTGAATCTTCCTTATGAACTGAAGCCTTATGTTCAATATAATAAAACTTTGCAACTGCATTTGCCTGATGGAACAACACTAAACGGAACACTGGAAGGGGAAATGCCAACGGTGGATGCGGTATCGCAAACACAGAGTTATATGATTAAGGTTAATACGGAGAAATCAATACCGGAGAACCTGTTGGCGAAAGTGTATTTTGTGAAGAGTGCGAAGAGTAATATTTTTTCGTTGCCAAAAGAGGCGGTTTTGACGGATGAGATACAGAGTCAGTACTGGATAATGAAGATGAAAGACAGCACTACAGCCATAAAGCTGATGGTGACAAAAGGTATTGAAACAAAGGATAGGGTGGAGATTCTGTCGCCCAAACTTTCCCCTTTGGATAAGATATTATTGACTGGCAACTATGGATTGCCGGATACAGCCAAGGTAGTGGTTAGTTATTAGTTAGTTGTTAGTGTAAAGAATGGATGCTGTACACTAACAACTAACCACTAATAACTAACAACTAGCCACTAACAACTAGATATGAAGAGTCATTTCGTCACACATAAGAATCCCATTACGGTAATCATTGTATTGATTATTGTGGGTGGGTTGTTTGCTTATTCCAATATGCAGACGGCCTTGTTTCCTGAGATTACTTTTCCCAAGATAAAGATCATTGCCGATGCGGGTCAGCAGCCTGTAAAGAAGATGATGATTACCGTTACCCGTCAGTTGGAGAATGCGGTAAAACAGGTACCCAACCTGAAAAGCATACGAAGTACAACCAGCCGTGGTAGTTGCGAAATATCTGCTTACATGGATTGGAAAGCGGATATTGATGTTAGTGAACAACGGATAGAATCGAAGATTGCCGAGATAAAGAACACCTTACCGCCCGATGTAAACATTACGGTAGAGCGCATGAACCCCTCTATCCTACCCGTTATTGGTTACTCGATAGAAAGCAAGAATAGGTCGCCGATAGAGATGAAGATGTTGGCCATGTACACTATCAAACCTTATTTATCGCAGGTGGATGGTGTATCCGAAGTGAGGGTGATTGGTGGAAAGGATAAAGAGTATTGGTTGCAGTTGGACATCCAGAAGATGAGTACGCTCGGCATCACGCCCGATACTATCAACATTGCGCTTAGCGCTACCAACTTTATTAAATCGAACGGGTATCTGGCTGATTATAAGTTGTTGTATCTAACGGTGACCGATGCTTCAGTAACCTCGAAAGAGCAGTTGCAGAATATTGTAATTGGTAATAATGGCAAACGAATTGTGTTGCTGAAAGACATTGCCGATGTACAGATTAAAGAGGCGAAGGAATATGTGAAGATCAATGCAAATGGGCATGATGGGATATTGCTGGCAGTTATCAAACAACCCAATGCCAATCTGGTGGCTGTATCTGATAGCATGAATGCAAAGTTGGCAGGATTGAAGAACATTATTCCTAAGGATGTAACCGTATTGCCGTTTTATGTGCAGGCCGATTTTGTAAAGGATTCCATTAAAAGCGTTACGGATAGTTTGTGGATAGGGCTTGCTCTAGCCATTTTGGTGGCCATCATTTTCTTGCGTTCGCTCAAGGCGAGTTCGGTTATATTAATCACCATTCCCGTTACCTTATTGCTTACCATCATCATTATTTATGCAATTGGTCAAACGCTAAACATCATGACATTGGGTGCGTTGGCAGCCGCCATTGGGTTGATAATAGACGATGCCATTGTAGTGGTGGAACAAATTCATCGAACCCATGAGGAACATCCTGAAGAACGCACCACGCACCTGATACATAAAGCCATCGATTATCTGTTTCCCGCAATGGTGGGTTCATCGTTGAGTACCATTGTTATCTTTCTTCCATTTATGTTGATGAGTGGTGTGGCAGGAGCCTATTTCAAGGTGATGACAAACACCATGATTATCACGTTGTTATGTTCTTTCTTTGTTACATGGCTGGCACTTCCAGTTATCTATTTATTGTTTACCCGCAAGGCGGGCGAAGTAAGAGTGATTAAAAAGAATCACCATGCACACCACGTAAAATACCAGCCTTGGGTGGGCTTCTTCATTAAGAATGCTTGGATAAGTATATTGATAATAGCTTCTCTTGCAGCTTCGATCTATTTTATTTTCCCAAAACTGGAGACAGGCTTCTTGCCCGAAATGGATGAGGGTAGTATTGTGTTGGACTATAACTCCCCTCCCGGAACTTCTTTAGAAGAAACAGATAGGATGCTGCGCGAAGTAGAGAAGATGCTGGTAAAAGTGCCAGAAGTAGAAGCCTATTCTCGAAGAACGGGTACACAGATGGGGTTCTTTATAACAGAACCTAATAGGGGCGATTACCTTATTCAACTAAAAAAGAAAAGGGATAAAACAACAGAAGATGTGATTAGCGACATCCGCAAACAGATAGAAGCCACACAACCAGGATTGCGGGTAGACTTCGGTCAGGTGATAGGTGATATGCTTGGCGATTTGATGACATCGGTGCAACCCATTGAAGTAAAGATATTTGGGAATGAACCAACCAAGCTTCATGAACTATCCAAACAGGTTGCTGCCGTTATTTCGGGCGTGGATGGTACGGCAGATGTGTTTGATGGGATAGTTATCGCCGGTCCTTCCATAAACATTGAACCGAATTATAGTGCTTTGGCGCAGTTTGGCATTACGCCAACCAATCTTCAATACCAGATGCAGTGCGCTTTGGAAGGTAATTTGGCGGGTACTGTTTACGACAGGGGGCAGTTTACCAATGTTCGGATGATTTATCCAAATAGCAAAAGCCTAAGTATAAATGATGTGGAGAATACACTGATTTTCTTGCCTAGTGGAAAGTTGAAACCCATTAAGACACTTGCCACTGCCCACCTGATTAGCGGTGACGCAGAAATAGAAAGACAGGATTTACAATCGATGGGCGTAGTAACAGGACGTTTGGAAGGACGCGATTTGGGTAGTGTTATCAAGGATATACAAAAGCAAGTGAAGCTAAAGATTAGTTTGCCACAGGGTTATTCCATTGAATATGGCGGATCGTATGCCGAGCAACAACAGTCATTTAAAGAGTTGCTTATTATACTGATTGCGGCGAGTCTGTTGGTTTTTGGTGTCATCATTTTTCTTTTTAAGGACTTTGGCATCTCATTCATCATTCTATTGATAGCTGTTCTGGGTATTTCTGGTAGTTATATGGGCTTGTATTTTACCCATACCCCATTGAATGTAGGAAGCTATACCGGCCTGATAATGATAGTGGGCATCATTGGCGAGAATGCCATCTTCACCTATCTACAGTTTGAAGAGATTTACCTTAAATCGCAGGATGTTAATAGTGCCATTATATATTCTATCTCCACCCGTTTACGTCCTAAACTGATGACAGCTTTAGGAGCGATCATTGCTTTAATGCCGATTGCATTGGGCATTGGTACAGGTGCACAATTGCATCAACCATTAGCCATTGCCGTTATTTCTGGATTTATCATTGCATTGCCATTATTACTGATTGTGCTGCCAAGTTTGATAAAGTTGAGGTTTATGTTTACTAAGAAGCAAACGGTTGTCAGTCATGAAACGATGGATGTTTTATAAGAAAAGTTTATCTAGTTTTAACTTTTAAATCTTATATACCAAGCTCTTTTGATACTTTCTTATTAATTGGGATAAAAGAGTTTGTCTAATATTGCACTTATGAAAAAAGTGACATTTGGCTTATTTATACTTATCCTCCTTGGCTTGAATGCTTGCCACAGACCAGAAAGCTTTGAATATAGGGAGGTGAAAAACTTGAAAGTGCAACACTTTGGGTTTAATAAGACAACGGTTTCGATGGATGTTATTTATTATAACCCAAACAGCTTTGGTGTAAACTTGAAAAAGGTGGACTGTGAAGTATTTCTCAACCAAAAATATCTGGGTAAATATTTATTGGATACCACCATCCATATAAGTGGGAAATCATTATTTACCGTTCCGGCATCTGTAAGTTTTAATATGCTTGATGTAATGAAAAATGGGTTTAATATCCTTATGAATAAGGAAGCCCTAATTGGCATTAAAGGCACCACACGTTTGAGTAAATCTATTTTTCATTTCAATGTACCCATCCAATATGAATCTAAATACCCCCTACCTATTCCGTATTAATCTTAACCATGAAGAATAAAATCTTTTCACAAGGGGACAGAAAGAACCTTTGTATGGAGCTGCAAGAAATTGTGTTTCCTGTTACTTCCCTTGTGTTCCTTGTGGTTAAACTTTATTATAGTAGAGGGATAGTCACTTTAATGATGCATCCATTGCCCACAGAAGAGTTTACGTTGAATTTGCCTGCCAACAATTCCACCCGTCTTTTAATGTTGGCAAACCCTATCCCTTCGTTTATAGTTGATTTATCAAAGCCAACCCCGTTATCCGAAAAACTCATAATCAGAAAATTATCAGCTATCGAAATATCCAGTTCTATTGTTGTAGCATTGGCATATTTAAGCACATTCTTTAATTGCTCCTGTAATATCCTATATAAGTTTAGTTGGATATCAGTCTTTATGGGATAGATTCTTGCCGGCTCATCAAAGTTCAAGGTAATTGCATATTTTCCATCCACATTAAATGAGGTAAGTAATCTTTTAATGGCTTCATAAAGTGTTGTATCGTCTAAAAAGTTTGGCGCAATACGGTGAGACAAGTCGCGTATTTCTTTTATCGCAAGGTTTATACTCTCTTTTGTTTCCTCATACCATTTCAAACCCGCGGGATCTAAATGCTTTTTTAGCATTCCCATATTTATCAGGCTCGACACCAATATCTGCCCAACATTATCATGCAACTCCCCTCCTACTTCATATCTTTCATTTTCTTGTGTTTCAATAATGGCTCTCAAAACCTTTTGTTCATTCAGGTTCTTTTCTGTAATATCTATTGCAATTACAGACAGATACTGGCGACCATCCACTACCATAGGCGTGCTAAAAACTTCTACATCTATTATCTCCCCCGATTTCTTTTTATGCCTAAATGTTCCATTATTGGCATTTATTGCATTTGTCCTTACCTTTTTAAGCATCTCTAGAAACTTAATCACATCTTCTTTAGGTCGAATTTCTATAATAGAAAGATTCAAAAACTCTTCTTTGGTGTATCCATATGAATTGATGGCTGCTTGGTTTACTTGAACAATCTTTAAGGTTTCTATATCGTACACCCACATCACTTGGGTACTTAATTGAAACAGGTCGGCATATTGTTTCTTGGAATCTGTTAATTCTTCAATGATATTTCTACGTTCAATAGAATAAATAATGCTTTTATAGAGCATGGTTGAAGTGAGGTCATCCTTGATAAGATAATCTGAAACACCTTGAGAAATAAACTTCAAACTCTGGGTTATGTCAGAATAGCCAGTCAGAATGACAATTGGACAATGAGAAACCAACTTGAGCATGGCAGTAATTAGTTCCTGTCCGCTTACATCAGGGAGTGAAAGATCCAATAAAATAACATCAAAATGACTGACTGTATATAAAACTGCCGATGCAGAAATGAAATCCCTAACGTGTGTTATCGAAGGGGTCAGAAACGTTTCATGCAGATACTCTTCTATCAAAATAAAATCTCCCGGATTATCCTCAACTACCAAGATGTCATACTGTTTATTGTCTTTTATCATCAGGTATTATTTTTATTAAAATCAACAAAAACCGCAAACATTTAAAATTTACAGCAACACAGTCAAGCAGTTTCCAACAAAGAGATAAGGCGAAGGAGATAATCGCTGTCTAACATATCATAATCAAATATACATCTTAGAGGATAAGATAATTTTTTTTGAATGAATCATTAATTGGTAGATAGTATCATACAAAGCCTCCAACATTATTTCACTGTTTCCTGCTCACTGATAACGGATAAGTTCCGCAGGTACATTTTCTACTAATGCGAACCTGTTTTTTCCCTATTTTACGCCAAAATTTATCTACATGAGAAAAATAGTATTAAGTTCTGTTGCTTTTTTAGTGCTTATCCTCGCTGCTTCGGCACAAGAAAAGTACCACTGGAAGGAAGTGACTTCTGGTAGCTACACCTATAAAACTGTAACCAACGACCCTACCAAGACAAGGTTTTACACATTGGCAAACGGTCTGACGGTTATACTGGCTGTAAACAAAAAAACGCCCCGGATTCAAACCCTTATTGGCACGAGGGCTGGTAGCAATAGCGACCCTAAAAACCACACGGGATTGGCGCATTATCTGGAGCACATGCTTTTTAAGGGTTCCACCAAGTATGGTAGCTTGGATTGGGCGAAGGAAAAGCCACAACTTGATAAAATAGATGCTTTGTATGAGGCATATAACAAAATACCACAGAGTGATTCTACGGCACGAAAGGCAAAATACCATGAGATTGATAGTGTGAGTGGAGAAGCTGCAAAGTTTGCCATAGCCAATGAGTACGATAAAATGATGAGTGCCATAGGCTCGCAAGGAACAAATGCACATACATCGGTAGAAGAAACAGTGTACGAAGAAAATATACCAGCCAACTCCATCGACCAATATCTGGCCATACAAGCTGAACGTTTCAGGGCACCAGTATTGCGTTTGTTTCATACAGAACTAGAGGCGGTATATGAGGAAAAAAACAGAGGATTGGATAATGATGGCAGCAAGATATGGGCAACCATGTTGGGCTCCTTGTTCCCAACATCCAACTATGGTTTACAGACAACCATCGGCACCATTGAACATTTAAAGAACCCTTCATTGCTTGCCATAAAGGATTTTTATCGTAAATATTATGTGCCTAACAATATGGCATTGGTGATGGTAGGCGATCTTGACCCAGAGGAAGTGATTAAAAAAGTGGATGCTGATTTTAAATGGTGGCAGTCTAAACCTGTTGTTGCCTATACGCCAGCTCCTGAAAAACCTATCACCGCTCCTATCGTAAAGGAAGTAACCGGTCCTACTGCCGAAAGTGTAAATATGGCTTGGCGTATGCCGGGTGGTACTGATTTTAAAGGAAGTGTATTATTAGAATTAACTGCCGACATCCTTTTTAATGAGAAGGCTGGGTTGATAGATTTAAACCTTAATCAAGAGCAAAAAGTACTGAAAGCAAGTGCGTACAATTACAGCATGAAAGATTATGGTATCCTTAATGTTTCTGGTTCACCGAAGGAAGGTCAGACATTGGACGAAGTAAAATCTTTGTTATTGGCACAGATAGACCTGCTGAAGAAAGGTGAGTTTGATGAAAGCCTTATCACTTCTACGGCGGCAAATTTTAAGCTGGGTAAGTTGGAAGGATTAAAGGATAACAACACAATTGCTACCGACCTGATGAATTCTTTCATCCAAGAAAGGGGCAAGATGTGGGATAAGCGTGCGGCTTTTTTGGATGCGATGAATGCAGTAACCAAACCAGAATTGGTTGCCTTTATCAATAAATATGTTACCGATGGCAATGTGGTTATCTACAAACGAAAGGGCGAGGATACTTCCATAGTAAAGGTTCCAAAGCCTAGCATTACGCCAGTAAGTGTGAATAGGGATGCGCAGAGTCCGTTCTTGCAAAAGATAGAAAACATGGAATCAGCTCCGTTGAAACCTCTATATCTGGATTATGCCAAAGACTTGCAAAAAAGCAAGATTGGTCCTGCTACCCTGTATTACTCCCAGAATAAGGATAATGAAATATTCAGGTTGTACTACCGCCTGAACATGGGAACCTGGAATAATAAGATGATGGGTGCTGCTGCACAATACCTTCAGTTTCTGGGTACTGATAAATATTCTGCTGCCGACATAAACAAGGAGTTTTACAAACTGGCCTGTTCTTTCAATGTTAGTCCGGGCACTGAATATTCTACCATTTCCATAACCGGTTTGCAAGAGAATTTTGAGAAGGCAGTCACCTTGTTTGAGCATGTAATCAAGAATTGTAAACCAGATGAAGAGGCTTTGGTAAATTTGATTGGCCGTATTCAGAAGGAAAGAAAAAACAACAAAACAAACAAGGCTTCCATCATGCGCGGCTTGAGTTCTTATGCCTTATATGGCGCCAAAAATCCGTTTAATTATGCGATGACTAATGATGAACTGAACCACATTAAAGCATCAGATCTGGTAGATATAT
>JANYEU010000067.1 GCA_025362915.1 Chitinophagaceae bacterium
TTTACATCAACCGCAAATAAATCTTTCGCTACAGATGTGTTGCTAAAAGCCTTTAAAGCTGGTATATCTTCTGGCTGAATGCCGCCACTTATAAAAAAAGGCTTTTCAATATTCAAATCCAACAACGCATCCCAGTTAAACTTTTTGCCTGTTCCGCCATAGCCAGCCCCTTCGGTATCAAACAAAAACATATCAGCCACTTCCTTGTAATCTTTTATTTTCCAGAGTATATTATCGTCCTCAGCCAATCTGAAAGCCTTGATGACAGATATATAATCTGAAACTTTCTCGCAAGCCTTAGGGCTTTCGTCCCCGTGAAGCTGCACCAAATACAAGCCACAACTATCCACAGTTTGCAAAATTTCTTCCGATGGTGCATTTACAAACACCCCCACCTTATTTATTTTACCCTTTAACTTTTTTATATTTATTGCCGGTGTATGTTTGAAAATATAGCGCGGACTTTTTGGATAGAAGATAAAGCCGCAGAACTCTACCCCCATTTCATCAAGTTGTTTTACCTGATCCATATCCGTCATTCCGCAAACTTTTATTCTCATTTACTATTGCTTTGTAGACTCTTTGTTTTCAAATCCGTTACAAAATCAGCAAATGCAATCGTTGGGTCGACCTGTTTCATAAAATGCTCCCCTATCAAAAATCCTTTAAACCCTGCTTTGCGTAAAAATACAATAGTATCGGTATCGTTAATGCCACTTTCTGCAACAGCCACCTTATTTGTTGGTATAGCCTTGATAAGTTGCGCCGAAGCCTCCACATTCACCACAAAATCCTTCAAATTCCTATTATTTACCCCAACCAAATCCACTTCATCACAAATATGCCCCAACTCTTCATCGTTATGTATTTCCAACAACACTTCCAAGCCCAAATTCTTAGCCGCAATAGCCAATTCTTTTACCCTTTCGGGCGATAAACAAGCGGCTATCAGCAATATTACCGATGCACCATAAGCCTTCGCCTCTACCAATTGGTATTCATCAATCATAAAATCTTTCCGTAAAAGAGGCACCTGATTGATGGTTGCAGCCTCCAAATCGGCCAAACTACCCCCAAAGAAATGATTATCCGTTAATACAGAGATGCCCGATGCCCCATTTTGTGCATAAGCTTTTGTCACCTCTTGCACTGTTGACGTGCTGTTAATAACCCCTTTTGATGGCGATTGACGCTTGTATTCTGCAATAATACCCGTCTTTGTTTCATCCAATAAGAACTTTTTAAGCGATAAACAAGGCTTTGCAAACAAGGGCATTGCCTCTAGTTCTGCAATGCTTTTCAATGCCTTCACTTCCGCCACTTCTATCTGTTTGTGTGCAATTATTCTATCTAAAATATTCATTTATAAAAATTAAGTAGTCTCTATCAAACAAAATTTAAGGTCTTTTCTGACCAATAAACGGTCGTTTATTCTCAATCCAAGGTCGTTTGTTCCTAATCCAAGACCTTTTATTCCCAATAAACGGTCGTTTTTTTCCAATCCAAGGTCGTTTATTGCCAGAAAACGACCTTGGATTCCCAATCCAAGACCTTTTATTCTCAATAAACGGTCGTTTTTTCTCAATCCAAGGTCGTTTATTGAGAGAAAACGACCGTTTATTTTCTAATTATTGCAATGAAATCAGCTTCTGCAAAGCCCCCAAAGCAGCCCTGCTCTCCAAACTAACCACCGCAGCCTGATAAGCATCTTCGTACGTTGTATAGTTGCCAGTACAGTTTAACGCCATCGCCGAATTTGCCAAAACAACCGCATTCTGAGCGTAAGTACCATTGCCTTCTATGATATTCCGGAACATTTTTGCCGATTCCTCCACCGTATTTCCCCCATAAATATCCTCTGGCATCACCATTCTTTTGCCCAGTTGCTGCGGCGTTTTAATGCTTTCGCCTTTGTTGGTAATCACTTTTGTATCGTTGGTAAGCGATATTTCATCGTACCCATCCAAGCTATGGATAATGGTAAAAGCCTTTTCGGTTTGTTGCAAAAGGTAGTTATAAATCCTCGCCATCTCCAGGTTATAAACCCCCACCAACTGATAAGTTGGCAACGCAGGGTTTACCATTGGCCCCAACATATTAAAGAAGGTACGCACCCCCAAATTCTTGCGTATTGCCCCCACCGCCTTCAACGCAGGATGAAACAATGGCGCATGCAAAAAGCAGATATTGGCTTCCTCCACTTCTTGTTTTAGTTTGGCAGTATCGTTCTTGAATTTATACCCCAACTGCTCCATCACATTACTGGCCCCACTAATGCTCGATGCGCCATAATTGCCATGCTTAGCCACTTTTTGCCCCGCACCAGCCACAATAAAACAACTAAGGGTAGATATATTGAACGAATTTTTGCCATCGCCACCCGTACCTACAATGTCTAAAAGCTGATGGTTGCCCAGATTTACCTGTACGCAAAGCTGCAAAAGTGCGTCCCTAAAGCCTTGCAATTCTTCAATGGTAATGCTGCGCATTAGGTAAACCGTCATAAAAGAGGTTATCTCGTGTTCGTTATAAGCACCACTTCCTATACCCACAAGCGTATCCTTTGCCTGCTGGTAAGAGAGGGTTTTATGCTCGAATAAATATTGTAATATCTTTTTCATTGATAATATTTTTTGCCACAAAGGC
>JANYEU010000078.1 GCA_025362915.1 Chitinophagaceae bacterium
GGTTCATAAACCCCTAATTTACCCGATGATTCAAAACTCTCAGACACCTTGACCGTGTATACATTGCCAACTTTTGATGCTTCCATCTTCTCATTTTTTGCCCATTTTGCTGACAAGCTATTTCAGGAGATGACAAGGATATCTTTATCTATTCAATTTCCTAACTCTTTGCCTCCTTGCCTATCTACTCTTTCCCTAATTTTAGAATGGCAATCCAATACCTAATTGAAAGGCATAGTTTCTAATTTTTACACCGTTTTCGCGGGTACTTGTCCATTCGAAATGTTTCGGATCCATCCAGCCATCATTCGGCAATCGTGCAGGGTCTTTTACCTTATATGCAAAGTCTACGCGGATAAGGAAATAAGAAAAATCTACCCTTATGCCTGAACCTACGCCTATGGCTATGTCTCTCCCAAACCTATCTAAGGAAATGGATGCATTTGGATCGTAGGCTTGCTTTTTCAGTGTCCAGATATTGCCAAAATCAGAATACAAGGCACTTCCTATCTTAACACCACCAATGGTACCTAGCGGAAAGCGGTATTCCAGATTTCCTTCTATGGATAAATCGCCGTATCTGTCTGTATAACCACTTGTAGAAGTATCAGATAGCAATGAAGAACCATTACCTAATTGCCTTAACCCCCAAGCCCGCATACTATTGGGACCACCGAGAAAGTATTGTTTAAATACAGGTAGCGTTTGGTCACCATGCAAGCCAACACCTGTGAAAATGCGGGAGGCAAACTCAGTTTCAGTATATTTTTTTATGTAACGGTATTCTGCTTCCAGTTTATTGTAGTTAAAAATGTTTTCATTCTGGCTAAAGATATTATTTACCAATAATCCACTTTCTTCATAGCCTAAACGGATATAATGATTTTTGGAAGGGTTGCGTTTGCTATTAAATGTTTTGGTAAAGGTTACACTCGTTCCCACCACATTTCCATCCCTAAAAGAATTACGGAGGAAGGGGGATGTTTTAAAAAGCGAGATTAGTCCGGCTAAGGTATCTACTTTGTATAGTTCTATATTGGGAAGTTTTATAAAAACAGTGTTATTACCTTTCGATGCTTCAAACCCCACACTGGTAACCAAAGAACGTAGCCCATACAAAGCTTTCCGGTCTGTGTAAGAACCCGCCACAGAAAAGAGGGTACGCTTATTATCCAGTTTATCCAAGTAAGCCCAATGGGTTACAGGTAATATCAAACGTGGGAAGATATAGGTCTGGCTAAGGTTTACCTGTGTGGTTTGCAATAGGGAATTATCTCCAGAATTCTGTGTTTTGTTATTTACATTCAGTTCCACACCAAACCGCAGGCTGGTAAGGGATTGTATTGATTTATGCCCGATATTCCTGTTCTTATACGTGAAGTTGGTGGCAAGCCCCAATAGGTTGGTTGAAGCAATATCTCCCGTGTTCCTGCTAAACTCCTGATCTACTGTAAAACTTTGTTTCTTTTCAGGCACCATAAATATATATAGGTCTATACTATCCTTGTCCCTGATTTGTGTTTTTATGTCAACCTGTTTCCAAGTGCCTATTTGCGACAGGCGGTTCAGGGTTTTAAAATAAAGGCTTTCATTATATAAATCCCCATTTCGCAGATAAGTATGCTCCCTTAGTGGGCGGAAGAAATACTTTTCATCAGAATAGAACACAGTCGATTCCTTGTGGGTGTAGGTCATAAAATCTTGTCGGGTAATGGTAGAGTCTGGGTTGTAGTAGGCGTTCTTTAAGTCTGGGTAATAATATATCTTCCCGACATGAAACTGGTGGAATGCCAAGGAATCCCTGCCTTCTCTGGAAGCAATAGTAATACTCCATAATGGGTTTTCTTTTTTCTTTCTATCAGCTTCTGCAATTAGTTGTGCTTGCTTAAAAGGATCGAGGGTTATGGTCAATAGTTTGGTATCCAATGTATCTATCAAGGCATAAATATTCTCCCTCGAAAATTTATAATAGCCATTCTGGTGATACCAGTTCATCATCCTTTCCAGTTCATTGTTTACAGATTCTTTGGTGTAAGGCTCTCCCTTTATCAGGAGAGAGTTTTTGGCTTGCAGCAATGCCAGTTTCTGTAAGCTGGAGTCGATAGGGTCTTTAGTGCTATCAATCATGTTGTACAAAACAGAATCAATCCTTATTATCTTTCCAAGGTTTATGTTCACCTGCACTGTAGCCCTTATTTGTTTTTTTAGTGTATCTATATGAAAGGAATTGCCGTAGGTGGCGTGGTAATATCCCTGCGAATTGAGGTAGGCATTTATGTAATTTCGGCTGTGGGTAATGTTGTTAGAATCGAAGGTAGGCGGATCGCGCAGCACAAAAAATATCCCTACCTGTTGCACACGCACAGCACGCATACTATCGTCCCAACAATTATTAAGGGCGATGGTTAGTCTTTTTTTCTCATCTTTGGAAACATTCCCTTTTAGTATAACCTTATTTTGATAGACAAAGGCTTTACCGTGTGGGTAGTTTTTTACGCTGCTGCAAGATTGGATAAGGAAAGCAAAACAAAGGGTGAAAAGTATGGTGAAAAAGAAGTTTGTTTTGCTGATAAAACGCATTATGTATGTATAAGTTAAGTAAAAATGAAGTCAAATTTATTCAATCATTATGCCATAAAAAACACCGAATTTCGGAAGGGTTGTTTATAGCAGAGGGTGTAAAGTTGGTGGAAGAAATCATAAAAAGTCCATTCAGGATAAAAAAAATATACGCAACCGATAAATGGACTGCCCCAAAGCAGACGAATGCCGATGTGGTCACCCTCATTTCGGAGGAGGATTTAGAAAGGATAACCTTGCTGCAAACGCCCAATCAGGTGCTGGCATTGGTGGGGATACCTATTGTGCCAGCGGAAATAAAACTAGAAAACCGCCTTACGTTAATGCTTGATGGCATACAGGATCCTGGCAACTTTGGCACCATCATCAGGCTGGCAGATTGGTTTGGCATAGCGCAAATTATTTGCAGCCACGATACGGTAGAACTATACAACCCCAAAACAATACAAAGCACCATGGGCAGTTTTGTGCGGGTGAACATTATTTACAAAGACTTGCCAAAGGTTTTGAAAACCACAAAACTGCCTGTGTATGGCGCATTGCTGGAGGGGCAAAGCATTTATACAATTAGCAAACCAACCAAGGGAATATTATTGATAGGCAGTGAGGGCAAGGGAATAGGAGAGGAGTTGCTGCCCCATATTACCAACCCCATAACAATACCCCGCATTGGTGGTGCCGAAAGCCTGAATGCGGGTGTGGCAACAGGGATATTGTTATCGCATTTGGGGGGTGATAAAAAATTAACCGCAGAGGTCGCAGAGTTATTTACACAGAGATACGCAGAGGATGAGTTTACTAATAGATAAAGGTTGTTTAGTCCAACAAAGGAAATAAGTATAAAAAGTAGACTTAGGATTGATTTATTCATAAAAGATGTTCTTGAAAGTAAAAATAAGCATCTGAGTTAAATAATAGTTCTCCTTTTAATAAAGTGTGGCACTTTCTTTATATCCAATGATTTTAATTCTTGTAGCAATATAACCTATTTACTAAGCAAAAAAACCTACAGACTGCTCTCTGGGAGCCGGAGCTAGTAAAAACAACTCTTTTTAGTAGCATCTGGGAGCCGAAGCTAGTAAAAACAACTCTTTTTGGTAGCATCTGGGAGCTGAACCTAGTAAAAACAACTCTTTTTGGTAGCTCCAGCTCTCAGAGAGCAGTAAAAAGACTTTTCTAGATATCATTAGGTAGGAAGTAGAAGGAATCCCGCTTTTGACTTTGACTAATGACTTTTAACTTTCAACTTTAACCTTACCTAAACTGTATTGCCTTTACGGGAGATATTTTTTTATGATTAATGTGGGGATGATAAGCGATAGAAAACAGACTGCCGCCGTACAGATGCACACCAAGGCCACTTCCCAGCGAATTATTTTGATGGGGGCGTAGGAGATGTAATAAGAACTTTCTTCGAGGCTCATGAAATGAGTGGTTTGTTCCTAATTTATAATGCTATTAAGGTTTTTTATTGTGCCAAGTTGGATAGATAATTTTTACATTAATATTTTAATCTCAATTTTAGGTTTCAATAGTTAGAAACAATAAATGTTCTTAAAATACTTTTGCTAATTCCCTTTACTTTGCTTTAACAGTATAATTTAAAATAGAAAAATATCGAGGCTGATGAATCAATAAAGTATCCCCAAAAGTGAGGCAAATAAATTGGATAGTTTAGTACTTTTAAGAGGTATTGCTGTGGCTATGGTTTGTTTTTGTCATTTCGGCTTTCCATTATCTGGTGATGAAAGTGCAGTATTGAAACTCTTTTCTTTTTTTCATAATTATGGAAAATATGGCGTCCATATTTTTTTTGTCATATCAGGCTTTATAATTCCATACAGCCTTTTTAGAGGAAAGTATCAAATAAAAGATTACCCACTTTTTTTATATAAGAGATTATTGAGGCTTCAGCCCCCTTATCTGGCGGCATTGACATTAACACTAGTGGTGATGTATTTTTCTTATAAAGTGCGACATGTGGCTTTTCCGGAAAATATTGGATCAATTTTACTATGTATTCCTTATTTTCATTTTCCCAGTGATAATCCTGTATTTTGGACTTTAGCAGTAGAAGCAGAGTATTATCTTTTTATAGGATTATTTTTTACGTTACTTACCAATCATCACAAGATTACCAATTTTATAATAATTCCAATACTCCTGATAGCCACACAAAGTTTTCTGAGTACATACGTTACACTCCTGCCATATTTGGTGTTTTTCTTGGTTGGTAATATTGGTTTTTTGATTTATACGAATACAGGAGATAACAGAATAAACATATTTATTTTGGGTTGCCTGTTTGTTTTTATTGCTTTTTTTTACCCCAAGTCAGTACTTTGTACTTCTTTATTTACGTTGCTTTTTATTCTTCTTTATAAAAAGAAGGTTCCAGAAATTTTGAAGTTTGTCGGAGTCATCTCTTATTCCCTATACCTGATACACTTCCCTTTAGGCATTAAAATCATTAATTTAGTAAAACCCAAAATAAGCCCTTCTCATTATTGGATTTTATTTATTGCCACTTTAGCAATAATTATTGCCTTAGCTTATGGATTTTATAAAGTTTTTGAAGAGTTTTCTGAACGAATTTCAAAACGTATCAAATACTCTGCAAGCGCGGGCGTAAAATAAATGAGTACGTAACTGGAAATCACATTCCTTATTTTATCTAAACTGTATTGCCTTTACGGGAGAAAGTTTTTTTATGAGTAATGTGGGAATGATGAGCGATAGAAAACAGACTACAGCCGTGCAGATGCACACCAAGACCACTTCCCAACCAATAATCTTGATGGGGGCGTAGGAGATGTAATAAGAACTTTCGTCGAGGCTGATTAAATGGGTGGTTTGTTGTAGCCAACAGAGCGCCAGCCCCGATAATAACCCCAGCCCAATGCCGATGAGGGTGATGATGCCCGCATGAAACAGGAATATCTGCTGAATTTGCCAGTTGTGTGCGCCAATTGCTTTTAGTATGCCCACCATTTTAGTGCGCTCCAAAACAAGAACCAGCAAGCAGGTTATCAGGTTGATGACTGCCACTATCCCCATAATGATGATCACCACGTTTCTATTTACATCCTGAATATTTAGCCAATCGAAAATGTTTGGGTAGCTTTCCTTGGTTGTTTTACTTATCCATTCCGAAGGCAATTGGTCCAGTAAGTGCGTGCTGAAATTATCCATCTTGTTGTAATCATCAATATATAGCTCATAACCACCTATCTGGTTAGACTGCCAGTTATTTAAGCGTTGCAACAATTTAATATCGCTTATGATAAATAGTTTGTCATATTCTTCAATGCCAGTTTTGTAAATGCCGGCTACAATCAGTTTGCGGTAAGTGCTTGTTTCGCCCTGTTTGGTAGCAATAAAATGTACCCTCACTGTATCATTTATGTTTAAATGAAGCGATTTTGCAATAGGTTCGGACACTATTATTTCTTTACTATAAATACTATCCGAGAATTTAATCCAATGTCCTTTTTTTATGAAAGAATTAAAGCGGGAGTCATCATATCGTGTTCCAATACCTTTTATTAATACGCCTTCAATGGCCTTGTTCTTTTCTAGTACTGCACTCTTGGTGGCATAAGTATAGGCATTTAATACCCCTTTTTGCTTTCGGATGGTTTGCAATATGGTATCATTCTCCGTGATGGGAGTTTCCTCTGCAACCAATGCCTTGCTGGTAGAAAAATGTTGCACATGTATATGCCCCCAAAAACTGAAAACCTTATTACCTATTTCCTCCTGAAACCCATTTACAAAAGCAAGGGTAACAATCATCGCCAGCACACTTAAGGAAGTTGCCACTACCGATAACTGGATGATAAACTTAGAAAATGAACTTTGCTTGTTAAGAAGGATACGTTTAGCGATGGTAAAACTGATGCTCAAAATAGAGATAATTTAATATTTGTCAAAGTAAGGATTATTTAGAGATTATTTAAATATAAATAAGAAAAGATGCGAAAAAAATGAATAAAAAGGAAGGAAAGCGGCGATAATTTTAAAAAGTATTATATGCCGAAGATTGAAGAGAAAAAAGGGAAAACCCATGTTTTTTTTTCAATTTCTTTTTGTTGTTTCAGTTGAAACCCCTATTTTCGGCGTTCAAAGGGTGAAGTAAGTGATTTTATATAACTTAAATTCCTAGGTTTAAATAGTGAAGTTTTTTTAAAATGTACACCTTGAAGATTTCTCTTTCTACCCTTTTCGATAAATGATTTTTTGCCCCAAAAATGTAGTTACTTTTTGGGGTTTTGTGTTTTGAAGAAAAGCTATATTTAATTATTAAGCGAATCTATAAATTAAAAAAGTCTGTGACTTAGGTAGCGAAGCTTTGGTTATTAACGATTCAAACAATAACTTACAATTAGCGATTCGTAATAGAAAACGCCTAAATTCAAATTGTTAAATAATCTTTCTCGTTTTTGTAAATAACAACAATTAAAAAAATGAATAAATTCAATTTGAAAAACCTCTTTTGGCAAATACCATTGATGTTGATTTTATTTGGCTCTTGTACTCCTTCCAAATATTTCAAACATTACGTGTACCTATCTGATAGTGCGAAAGCAAGTCATTTAACTCTTGTTCCTCCAGAACAACATAAATTACAAAAGGGTGATAGGATAAGGGTTAATGTTACGGCACTCAATTCATTGGCTGCGCAACAATTTAATATGCAGTCTGTTGCAAATCCAACTTTGGATATCTCGCCATCAGGTCTTGTAAATCCAGACTTTACGGGCTATTTGATAGATAATTCTGGAACTATAGTATTTCCGCAGTTAGGGCATGTTTATGTAGAAGGGATGACTACGGATGATGTAAGTAAACTATTGGAACAAAAATTAAAACAATATCTCACAGATCCTGCTGTTTCAGTAAGTTTTGTAAATTTTATCATAAATATATTGGGTGAAGTGGCGCATCCTGGCCCTATGAATTTACCAGATGGTAAGAGTTCAATTTTAGACGTGGTTAGTAGGGCTGGTGACTTAACCCTCTATGGAAAAAGAGAGAACATTTTAATAATCAGAGAAAAAAATGGGAAACGGGAATTTGGTAATTTAGATTTGTCAAGTAAGGATATTTTTAATTCTCCCTACTATTACCTTCAACCTGGGGATATAATATATGTTGATGTAAATCCAAATAAATTGTTGAGTGCGGATACCTATCAGGATAGGCGAATTTCTTTAGTTGGTTTGTCTTTTAGTGTTATTTCCACTGCGCTTCTATTAATTAATTTTTTCCATTTAGTTAAATAAATATTACTCTCATGGTTGGTAAAGAACCTTTAACATCAAATGAAAACAATGAGTTATCTTACGCTATAGCTCAAGATGCTGGCGAAAGAAAAAAAAGTATTAAAGAACTATTCTTTAAATATTGGTCATATTCTATTTTGTTCGTACTGTCTATTGTTATATGTCTATCCTTGAATTATATATATATACATTTTAGAACACTTACTTATAAAAGTTCAATAAGGGTTTTACTGAAAGAAGATGGTAAAGGTGGTGCCGGTGGAGGTGGAGGACAAGATTTAGGGTTAGCGAGTATTTTATTGTCTAACAAGCCAAACTTGGCAACTGAGGTAGAAATACTTAAATCTACTTCATTGATGAGACGTGTTGTAGAGCGGCTTAATTTAAATACCGTTAGTATATATATGGGTAAGGTGAAGAATACTGAAATATACGACCGCACAACTCCACCTGTACTTACTTTTGTTGAGATAGGTGATTCATCTAAGGTATATAGAATAAATCTAGAGATTTCGGGCAATAAGCTTTATTATTACCAAAATGAAAAAAAACAGCCTATTAAGAACTTAGAAAGGGTGTCTTTTAATGGATGCACTTTTATTGTAAATGTTGATAATAGGACTGAAACTGAAAAAATACAAAATTATAGTATAACTTGGTATCCATCAAACCAAATAGCTTCGTTAATAGCATCCAAAATAACTCCCGCACCCCTAACTAAAGAGGCTAGTATCCTGTTGATTTCTCACAGTTCAATTTTACCTAACAAATCAAGGGATATCTTGAATACGCTTGTTCGTGAATATGAGGCATATAATATTGAGGAAAAGAACAAGACAGTAGATAATACATTACAATTTATTGATGACAGATTAAGGTTAATTTCCCAAGATTTGGGTGGAGTAGAGAATAATTTGCTTCATTTTAAAGAAAGCAATGATGCGTTGGATTTGAAAGCACAAACTTTATCAGGATTGACTAAAGCTGATGTCCTAAAAGCTAAATTAGATGAGGTTGAAATCAAGAAAAAGGTTGCTGATATGCTTTCGGATTATGTGAATAATTCACAGAGGAGGTTTAACTTAATTCCATCTAACTTGGGAATGGAAGATATTACATTAATTGAGTTAGTAAAAATGTATAATGAGGATGTGTCAAAGCGGCAAGAATTGCTTAAAACGATTCCGAATGGTAATCTCGCAGTGTTGACAATAGAATCGGAATTAGATCAGTTAAGAAGTAAGATACTAGAAAATATCAAGAATATCAAAAGCACTTATAATGTCGCTTTTTTATCGACGAACGATGAATATCAGAAAGTAGTATCTGATGTTAAGCAAATACCAAGAAAAGAGAAGGATATTTTGGATATTGAGAGGCAACAGCAAATCAAGGAAAAGTTATATGTTTATTTGCTTGAGAAGCGTGAAGAATCAGCAATATCAAAGGCAGGGGCAGTAAGCAACAGTAAACCTATTGATGAAGCAGTAACTGATAATGAACCTATAGGATCAACCAATAGTATATTATATACCATTGCTTTTCTATGTGGTATTGGGTTACCTTTAGTAATTATCCTTTTACGGGAACTACTTAATGATAAAATAATAACTAGGGAGGATATTCAGCAAAATTCAAAAGTACCTATAATAGGGGAGGTTTCCCACCTAAACGAAAACGAAAAAGCAATTGTAGCAAATAGTTCCAGAGGTGTCTTGCCAGAACAGTTTAGGTTAATTAGAACAAATTTAAGATATTTTTTTGGGGAAAAGGAATTGAATGCTGGAGTCATATTGGTTACATCGACAATGAAGGGAGAAGGGAAATCCTTTGTAAGCATGAATTTGGGTGCAATATTGGCTGTTGGTGGTAAAAAGACAATAATATTAGAGTTTGACATTCGTAAACCAAGAGTTACAAAGGCATTAGGAATGATTAATGATAAGGGAATATCAACTTTTTTGATTGGTAATTCTAAAATAGAAGAAATTATTAGGCCTATTGAGGGTATAGATAATTATTGGCTTTTATCATCTGGACCTATTCCACCTAATCCTGCAGAGTTGATATTGTTGGAAGATAAAATGACTGAACTTTTTTCTGAATTATCTAAGCGGTTTGATTATATCATAGTTGATAGTGCTCCAATTGGTATTGTGAGTGATTCACGCGTATTGAGTAAATATAGTAATCTTAATTTATATATTGTTCGGCAGAAGTTTACTTTGAAAAATCAAATTAAATTTCTTGATAATTTATACGTAAATAGGATATTGCCTAATATGGCATTGATTGTAAATGATGTTGTTGGAAAAGGTGCTGATTCATATTACGGTTATGGAGCAGGAAACTATTTGTATGGTGGGTATTATGGTTATTCTTACGGCTATGGCTATGGCTATTCTTATAACTACGGCTATGAAAGCGATAAGGAAAAAGAAGTTAGCAAAGGATTTTTTGGGTGGATTAAAAATTTATTTTAATTTCTGAAGATTCGGT
>JANYEU010000105.1 GCA_025362915.1 Chitinophagaceae bacterium
GCAATTATTTTTAATTATTTATTGATTGACTAACTCCATTCAGGGTCAGCCTTATCCTTCTTTTCAACACTTTTGCAAAGTAAAATACTTATCTCATATAGCAAAACCAATGGGATGGCGCAAATTATCTGGCTAAGCATATCGGGAGGGGTAATAATGGCCGATACAATAAAAATGATTAGTACTGCATACTTACGAACCCTTTTTAGATAAGCAGCACTTACAATATCTGCCTTTGCCAAGAAATACATGACAAGGGGCAACTGAAAAGCAAGACCTGCACCGAGTATCAATGGTACAATCGTATTGAAATAGCTATTGATTGTCCAAAGGTTTTCTATATTACTATCCAAAGAAAAATTAGCAAAAAAGTTTACGGTATAAGGAGCCAAAACAAAATAACCAAAGAGAACACCAATAAAAAAAAGAAACGATACCCAGAAAATAACACCTTTCGTGTTTTTGGCTTCATTGTTTGTTAATCCTGGTTTAATGAATTTCCAGAATTGCCAGAATACATAAGGAAAGGCAAGGATGAATCCGCCAATCAAGATGATATTGAAGTAAACCCCAAACTGCCCACCAACGGCATTGCTCTGCATTTTTATATTTATCTGATGTAAGCAAAGTGTAGAACCTAGGTTTAGCTTATCGCCCATCTTACATAAGAAAGTATAGGTGGGGAAGTCTGGGTGCATAGGTCCCATTAATATCCTTCGTACTATAAAGTTGTTGTAATAGGCTACCAGACAAGCCCCAATTGCTACAGCAACGGCAGACTTAAAGATATGTCCCCTCAATTCATCAAGATGCTCAAAGAAGGACATCTCCGCAGTAGTGGATTTGTTGATGTTCCTGCCGAAAATATTTAATAAAAGCTTTATCACACGTTTTAAGATATTTTATATAAAAAAACCTCGCAGAATTAATTGCGAGGCTCTAAATAAATTAATCAAGTAGGCTGAACCTATTTTTTATCGGCAGGTTCATTGACGTGATCTTCTATTTCCTTTTTTACATTGTCTTTGGCGTCCTTGAATTCTCTAATACCTTTGCCTAAACCATGCATCAACTCAGGAAGTTTTTTACCTCCAAACATCAACAGAACAATCAATCCAATGATTATCATGTGGCCGCCGCTGAATAAATCTCCCATAACTTTTATTTTTATTTAAAAAAAACAAAGTTAACCGTAAATAATGCTATGTAAAGTTTACTTACAGTTAAAGTAAAATTACTTAACGCGTTTTTCCTTAATTCTAGCACTCTTACCACTTCTTTCACGTAGATAGAACAATTTAGCCCTACGAACCTTACCAACCTTGTTCAAGATAACTGAATCAACGTTTGGAGATTGGATAGGGAACAAACGTTCAACGCCTATTCCATCAGAGATTTTGCGTACAGTAAAAGATGCGGTTGCACCAGTACCTTGCAATTTGATAACGTCTCCGCGGAAACCTTGGATACGCTCTTTACCACCTTCTACAATCTTGTAGTTTACAGTGATATTGTCACCAGCTTTAAACTTAGGATGAGTCCTTTTTGTTGTAAGCTGCTCGTGTATATATTTTACCGCTTCTTGCATAACTTTAAATTTTTTCGGACTGCAAATGTAGGGGCTTGTTTTTATTTTACAAAAGAAAAATTTGGCTAGTTCAATATTTTTCTTATAAAATCATCATTAATACTTGCTAAGAAGCCAAATATCGGGAATATAAACATGATAATTACGCCCAAGCCAGTTGGTAAAAGACCAAATCCATCCCGAAGAAACAATTCCTTTTTTATTTTGAACAAGATTTTCCAATCCATCATTCATTGCATCCTCATATTTGATGGTGTAATATTTAGGAATATTTGACTGTTGATTAAATACTGCCAAGAAAGCAACTTTATCCTTTATCACAGTAAAATGCAATTTACTCTCAGATAAAAAGTGATAATCCAGATTACTTTCTGTGTGATATGGGCTTTGTTTGTAGCTATATATTTCTTGTTGGGGTTGTTGTTTAAACTCCTCATTAATTGTTTTGATAAATTTTATCGGTTGTTTGTAAGGCTCTATTGCCAGCAGTATTATAAATAAAATATTAATGATTACCGAAAAACCTACGCCGCCTTTTATCAGCCAGCCATAGTATTTATTTGTCCATAGCCGACTAATAAATTGTTGTGTGCCAATGGAACTTCTATAGGCTTCTGCTGCCAGATAAACCATAAAGAACAGCACCGGAAATACAAACCGTTCTTCCTTATGTCCTACAGCACTATGCCCTACCACAAAAAACAACATTGCCAAAGCATAAGGATTCTTGTAGTTTGCAAGGCTCTTGACAAATAACCCAAAGAGAAAAAGGGAGATGAATGGAACAGTCAATGCAGCTAGTATGGCAATATAATACCACCATGGCGATGTGCCAAAAGAGGCAGCCTTACCTTGTATAATGTTGGCATAAAAATAATTATAAGGGGTAAAACAGAACTTGCCATAAAACCTTACATCCATATACATGTTCATGCCTACCCCTCCCAGAAAACCAGCTTTTACTAAAATCATCTTTTTTATTGCCTTAGGATGGTTTACAATAAACCAAAGCCCTAAACCAATCAAACTAAACGCCACCTGAAACCTAAAGTAAAAGGAGAAAGCCATCAGCAACCCTGCAACAAATGCCCATACATACGATTCATTTTCCCTTAATGCCTTTTCGAGGATTAGGATAGAGAACATTAAAAACAAGCCACCCATTGCCTCGGCACTAAAGCTGCATCGCAGAAAAGGTATGAGTCCCAGAAAGTTTGTGAGTAGCAGTAAAAGGAAGAGGTATTTTTCTTTACCAAACTTTTTAATGATTAAATAATTGCACAATGTAAAACCAAGTATCCCCACCAAAACATGCACCATCGAGAACATGAAAAAGCGGTTGGTTATTCCTATCGATACAAATAATTTATATAACCCAATAAAAATATACGGCTGTATTGTGGGGCGTATCTGTTGCGTAAACTCCCACGGAAGCACGCTTACAGGACTTAATCCCAACTTGTAGGAAGCAAATTCTATTATCTGAAAGTATTCATCGGAATGAAAAAAGTAGGTGTGCCAAGCGGTAAGCATCTGAACGATGAATGCCACTAGCAGTAATATTTGTATGCGTCTGTTGATGTATTGCATAGATAAAGTTGGTGGCAAAAATAAGATGCGATTGTTTTTCAATCCAATTTATTAAAAACAGAACGCCTTGTAAACTTTCAA
>JANYEU010000112.1 GCA_025362915.1 Chitinophagaceae bacterium
TATACATTGCCAACTTTTGATGCTTCCATCTGCTCATTTTTTGCCCATTTTGCTGACAAGCTATTTCAGGAGATGACAATCTGTGGCAAAAGATTGCATACGCCGGCGTTTCTTACTTCATATATTTTATTCCTTTTAAAATAAACAAAGCAATACTTTTATTGTATTCAATCTGAAAACTAAATATTTATGGATATTCAAAACAAAGCAATCGTTATCGGTTCGGGCATAGGCGGAATGGCTAGTGCCATCAGGCTTGCTGTAATGGGGTTTGAAGTATTGGTATTTGAAAAGAATGGTTACCCCGGAGGCAAGCTTTCGCATTTTAAAAAGAACGGATACCAGTTTGATGCAGGCCCCAGTCTTTTCACCCAACCTGAACTAATAGAAGAACTCTTTACACTAGCACAAGAACCCATTGCGGATTATTTTCAATACAAACCCATTCCTATATCTTGCAAGTATTTTTATGAGGATGGTTCTATTGTGAATGGCTATACCAATCGAGATGATTTTGCCAAAGAGTTAGAACATAAATTGGGGGAAGATGGGGGGACGCTAAAAGAATATCTGGCTCAATCAGCCACTACATATAATGATATAGGTAGTATATTTCTAAATTACCCAATACATAAGCTTGCTACGCTTTTTAAAGCGCCTATCCGCAAAGCATTCAAGGCGGTAAAGGCCGCTTTTTTATTCAAGACATTGAATCAAGTAAATAAGGCTTCTTTTACCAAAGCCAATACGGTACAGTTATTCAACCGCTATGCCACTTTTAATGGAAGCAATCCCTATAAGGCACCGGGCATGCTGAGCCTTATCTCTCATTTGGATAATAATATTGGTACGTTTTACCCTAAAGGGGGAATGATTTCCATCACGAATGCCTTATTTAGACTGGCAAAGAAAAAGGGGGTGAAGTTTCATTTTGAATGTCCTGTGGTAGAAATTATTACAGAGTATGATGTTGCAAAGTCGGTTGTTGTAAATGGACATACCGTAGATGCTGATGTGATTGTGAGCAATATGGATGTTTATTTTACTTACAAGAACCTATTGAAGAATGATTATAAGGCAAAAAGGATATTGAGGCAAGAGAGAAGTAGCAGTGCCTTTATTTTTTATTGGGGGATAAATGCTTCATTCCCGCAATTGGAATTGCATAATGTTTTTTTTGCTACTGATTATAAGGCTGAATTTGATGCATTGTTTAAGACAAAGACCATGTACTCCGATCCAACCGTTTATGTGAATATTACCAGCAAATGCGAGCCCGATGTTCATGCACCCAATGGAAAGGAAAACTGGTTTGTGATGGTGAATGCACCTAAAAACATAGGGCAGGATTGGCAGGATTACCAACTTAGATACCGGAAAGCCATCATAGATAAATTGAACAGGTTATTGAAAACAGACATAGAACCATTGATAGAAATGGAGGAAATATTGACGCCAAAAATGATAGAGAGCAAGACAACAAGCTATATGGGATCGTTATACGGATCAAGTTCTAATGGTAAGATGGCGGCATTCCTCCGTCATCCAAACGCTAGCAGAAATATTAAGGGATTGTATTTTGTAGGAGGGAGCGTACACCCTGGTGGTGGGATACCGTTATGTTTGCAAGGTGCGAAGATTATGGCTGGGCTTGTGCAGGAAGAATATGATTGAATTATGATTGAATGAAGGAAATGATTTACGTCGCCCATGTCAATAAACAAGCATAAATATATCAGGAGTCTCTTCTAAAAAAGTTATTAGTTTATGCAAACTGTACCAGTACAATTTAAAAAAGATATAGCCATTTTTATTGCCATCCTCTTTCATGTGTGTGGAGCAATTGGCATTTTATATTCTCCCTACAAAGACTGGTTTATTGCCAATACACCGTTCAATCTATTGCTGATGACGGCATTGTTGTTTTGGGTACAACCTAAAAAGAACGTATGGTTTATCCTTTTCTTTACCATTTGTTTCTTAGTAGGAATGGGTACGGAAATGATTGGCGTAAACACAAGCAGATTATTTGGCAGCTATCATTATGGTACTATATTGGGCAAAAAGCTGAATGGTGTGCCTTATTTGATAGGCATTAACTGGTTTGTGGTTATTTTTTGCGTGGGGATTTTGATGACGAAGGTTACTGATTGGATGGAAGATAGATACGACGAACAAGGTTTACGTTTGAAACCATGGCTAAAAACTATTTCTTTCATTTTTGATGGAGCCTTGTTGGCAACCATATTCGATTATAATATAGAACCCGTAGCCATTAAACTATCGTTCTGGCAATGGAAGGAAGGCACACCGCCAATATTCAACTTTATTTGTTGGTTTGCCATTAGTGCTAACCTATTGTGGCTGTTTAAAATATTACACTTCGATAAGGACAACCAATTCGCCGTACACCTGTTAATCATTCAGGCATTGTTCTTTATCACCCTGCAAGTTTATCTCCCATGATTTTTTATATAGCACTTACCCTACTTGTTTTCTTATTGATGGAAGTGGTTACTTGGCTTACTCATAAATATATAATGCACGGGTTTTTATGGTATCTACACGAAGACCACCATCAAAAGGGCAAGGGCTTCTTCGAGAAGAATGATGCCTTCTTTCTCATCTTTGCTATACCCAGTTGGCTCTGTATCATGTTGGGAAGCATGCACCAGAATTATATTTCAGTAAGTATCGGCGCAGGTATTGCCATGTATGGTGCTGCATATTTTATCGTACATGAGGTTATCATCCATCAACGGTTTAAGTGGTTTTCTAGAAGCAATAACCGATATATCAAGGTTATAAGATGGGCGCACAAAATGCACCATAAGCATTTGGACAGGGAAGAGGGTGAAAGTTTTGGGATGCTTTGGGTGGCCAAGAAGTATTGGGACAAAGTGAAAAGGGATGATGAATTGAAAAAAAGTTTAGCCTGATTGATAAGTTATATAAAACGATGGCTTGTTGATAAATTAGATTAAATTCTAATTAAATTACTACACTGGCTGTAGAGGAATATATTACATTTCAATCACTCCAATTACTTTTACGTGACAAATGACTGACTTGCTTAATACCCCACAAAATATACAGCAAAATAAACAGGTTACGGATTATGATTATATCATTACTGGTGCGGGCTGTGCTGGAATAAGTCTGCTGCTTAGAATAATGAAAGAACCACCGCTTCGCAATAAGACAGTCCTCATATTGGATAGCAAAATGAAAGATAATAATGACCATACTTGGTGTTATTGGGAAGAAGGTTACGGTTTTTTGGAACACTTGGTACATTATCGCTGGCAACAATTGAACTTTTACGCAGATAAAACAAAACAACCTCTGGATATAAGCCCTTATTCTTACAAAATGATTCGTAGTTTAGATTTCTACGACTATGCAAAGAATTTAACGCTGAAGCGTACTAAGGTAACATGGAAAAAAGCTACTGTAACAGAGATTAGCAACTTGAATGATTGCGCTTATGTGATGGCTGACGGTAATAAACATACTGCGCAGTATGTGTTTAACAGTATCCTTTTAAATGAAGACAAGTATTCTTTTCATGAAGATAACTGTTATAAACTATTACAACATTTTAAAGGATGGACTATAGAAACCAAACAGCCAATATTTAATCCTGACGAAGCTACTTTTATGGATTTTAGGGTAGGACAAGAGAAGGGAGCTGCATTTGTATATCTTCTACCCACGTCCGACACGAAAGCATTGGTGGAATATACATTTTTCAATGAGGAGCTACTAGATAGGAGTAGCTATAATTTATTACTCAAAAACTATTTGGAGAAATACTGGAAATTACAAGTGGATGATTATACCATCCTAGAAACAGAAATAGGTATCATCCCCATGACGAACCATCAATTTAGGAGTCATCAGGATAGTATTATCAATATAGGTACGGCGGGCGGCTGGACCAAGGCTTCCAGTGGATTTACCTTTCAATTCATTCAAAAGAACACAGCTTCTATAGTGGCGGCACTGGTAGAAGAAAAGCATCCGGTAACTGGAAAAGGTTTTAGTAAAAGAAAGTTTAACTTGTATGATGCTACCCTTTTAAACGTGCTGGTGAATAAGAAAATGGAAGCGCGCGATATTTTTCATAAGTTATTCTCCAAACAGAAGCCACAAACAATCCTCCGTTTTCTAGATAATGAAACTAACTTGTGGGAAGATTTAAAAATATTGGCCAGTGTTCCTGCTTCAATATTTCTTCCTGCAGCTTTGCATGAATTGCTTTTCTCCTCCAAAAAGAATAAGGACTAAGTAGGGGCTATTTAAAACAGCCATTTTATATTTCCAAGCAATGCTCGTTTCTTTTACATTTGCGCCCATGGCTTTGTAGTACAATGGATAGTATAAGAGTTTCCGAAGCTCCAGATCCAAGTTCGATTCTTGGCAAAGCCACCCATGTTGTTTTATCCTGTAAACTTGTGTCTCTTTAGTTTATGAAATTCCACCAGATGCCGAACCTAATCCATAAACCATTGTTGGCATAATTGGCTAATTTGTAGTTGTAATGATTGAAGGCAAAGCCATCTTTCGGATTAATGGTATTCAAGTTTTCTAATCGTCCAAAAGCTTTAAAACTCTTTATTCTAAAGTGTAAGAAGAAATCTACATCGGGGCGATTGCTAAGGGTGGTATTGTCCTGATAAAAAAATTGTCCGGTGAAAGGTGAGTAGTTGGGCGATTTATAATCGCTTGCATAGCGTACCTCAAATCCTGTAGATAAGAATAGGTTCGTATAAAAATTACCTTCATACGCTATCCGTTGGCGGGTAAGAAATTGTGGTATATTGATTGGCGCATTGCCTGTTGCTTGCTGTAAATGCAACTCTAAATAGTAGTTCCAGTGCTTACCTAATCTAAATACCTTTTCTCCATATATATGCAACAGATTAAATAGGGAGGTATGCTGCACAGCGTGAAAAAAGCTATCGCTGTAAGTGTAGTTATTCAGCAAATAATAATCGCCACTCAATCTGAAACCTACCTTGGCATTGTCATAAATGGCGAATATATGTGTGGTATTTTCCTTGGCAAACGAACCATGTGCCTGAATAGGAAAAGCAGTTGGTGCATTTAATAAAAAGGAAGGAGACCTGTTTACATTCTGAAAGCCTACCTGTAAACTACCCAGACTATTGCTTAGTTTTCTCTTCAAGCTTATGTATGTCTGAAAATCGCCCGCATTCAGTCCATTGAGATACAATTGTCCATTGGCAACTACGTCCCAAAGTTTATTGCGCGTCCTGTTTCTATATTCTCCAATTACTGAAAGATTGTAAAAACTATTCGACCCAGTATCATTAATTGTTTGCTTCAAGTTTTGGATGATGGCACCTACTTTAAAGTACTGGCTTTGGTTGTTCTTATCTGGAAAAGAGATAAGGCTAAATTCATTGGTGATGCGTGTCCATTTGTCTTTAAGACTAACCGTATCTTGAGAACCAGCATTGGCAGG
>JANYEU010000121.1 GCA_025362915.1 Chitinophagaceae bacterium
AGAAGTGCCTGCCGAACTCGCCCAACAACTAAAGCCCAATAACAAAAAGAGTTTTAGGGTGAAGATCACGTTGGACGAGGCATCTTTTGAAGGGGTAGCCATGATACCAATGGGGGAAGGGGCTTTTATTATGGCCATCAATGCAACCATGCGCAAAGCCATCCGCAAACAAAAAGGGGATAACGTAGACGTAACTGTTGAAATTGATGAGAAAGGATATGAATTGAATGCTGACTTTGTAGCCTGCTTGGAAGATGAACCCAAGGCTTCCGAATTCTTTTATTCTTTACCCAAAGGTCACCAAAACTATTATAGCAAATGGATAGAGAGTGCAAAGACCATAGAAACTAAAACCAAAAGGATAACTAATAGCATTACTTATTTGTCACGAAGACTTGGTTATACCGAAATGATACGCGGACTGAAAAAGGAGATATGAGATTGTTGTTATTAGATATTACCTCATAACTTATATTGCATAACTTATCACTAGTTAAACACCCTCTTCATCCTCTGCACCGTATGCGCACTAAAATATCCCAATGCACCATTGGAAACATTGCTTATAGGATTGGCAGGCGATGTAGGCTGCCCATTAGTAGCGTCTTGACCACTTAATACTTTGAAATATTCGAATGAGGGTTTGTCTATACACTGCATTTCTATTTGTATGCTATCGCCCTTTTGTATATAGGCACTATCATTAAACAACTGTCGGGATATGTATCTACCATCTGATAAGCGGTCGTTTAAAACAAATATCTGTTTGGAAGGTCTGATATTTATTGTTTCCAGAAAACGATAGGCATTGTAAACGCCCGCGGGATCCTGAAAGTTGGCTAATGGATTCGTCACACTCCGTCCAAACCCACTATTGGTAAAAAAAGTAATAGAATCCAGTATCACTTGCTTGGGCATAGTAGAGATAGCCGTGTACTCCTGCCCATTTGCTTTTATATATAGATGGTAGGTATGTAACGGACTGCCCAGTGTGGTATTTGTTTGATAGATACCATTCGGCATTTCAGTCAATACATCCACAATCCCAGTGGAATCATCCGTAATCTTTACGGTTGCCCCAGTAACGGCGGGATATATATTATCAGCCGAATAATTAACCGTTTGGGTAAGTTTCACCATATATGGACCTGTCTCATTGGTCACATTTCCTTGAACCACCAATGCTGGTGCGGCATTATTTAGGTTTACGTTAATAACCTTCTTACAGGCAAGCATGCCAATAAAAAGGACTAATGAAATGGTGTTTCTATTGCGAAGTTTCATTTATAAAAATTTAAAGTTGTAGGTAACAGAAGGGATTATCTTGAACAAGGTAGTCTGCACCGCTTGTGTCCTGTTGGGATTGTTCGGGTCATCCTGAAAGTTTATGCTGTAGGCATTTGCCCTATTGAGTGCATTGTAAATGGAAAAGCTCCAGTTGCTTTCATATTTGGCAGTCTTTTTTCCTTGTAGAGTGGCGGCAAGATCCAGCCTTCTGTAGCTAGGCATCCTGTAGCCGTTCCTTTCGGTATAATCAAAGTACGTATGTCCGTCAATGTTGTATTTTCCACTCGGAAAAGTAACCGCATTGCCTGTATAGTAAACAAAAGTGCCAGATAGCGTCCATTTCTTACTTAACTGATAAATGCCCACTATCGATACCTCATGTGTACGGTCTTGTGTGGCATTGTACCAATTATTGCTGTTGATACCATCTATCTTCCGCTCTGTCTTGGATAAGGTATAACCCACCCATCCATTAAACTTGCCATACTTTTTCTTCACGAAAAGCTCCAATCCATACGCCCTTCCCTTGCCAAATAATAATTGCGACTCTACATTTTCATTTGCCCTCAGCTCTGCCCCATTCTTGTAATCAATCTGGTTTTGCATGTCTTTGTAATAAATCTCGGTAGAGAACTCATACATATTCTTCTTGAAGTTTTGGTAATACCCCAGTGCAACCTGATCGGCTATTTCCGACTTCACATTGTTGCTGCTGCCTATCCATAAATCGGTAGGGTTTGCACCGGTGGCATTAGATAATAAATGCAGGTTTTGGATATTGCGTGCATAAGAGAATTTGATTGATTTATTATCATTCAACTTATAGCTTGTGGCAAACCTTGGCTCCAGATAAGTATATGTTTTTACGAATGCTCCAGTGCCATAATGGGTGCTGTCCTTGGTGCTTCCATCAGGATTATAACTATAAAAAGTACCTGGGCCCAATGCACTGAACGATGATAACCTCAGCCCATAGGTAACATTGATATGGCTGGTGGCACTCCACTCGTGAGACACATAAGCTGCACTTTCCAAGCTTAATTTCTTTTGCAGTTCAAGGTTATTGATGCTTGATGTGGATGATGCCGTTATTGTTCCTGGTACTATATTATGGTGTATGATATCCAAACCAAAGTTCAGCCGGTTATCTGCATTTATAAAATACTGAAAGTCTTCTTTCAGGTTCAAATCCCTAATCTTGGAGTTGATATTGATGTTGTTTGTACCCGCACTTATCTTGATGTTATAACTATAATTAGAATAAATAAGGGAGGTGTTTGAGAACAGTCGGCTATTGAATACGTGGTTCAATCGGAGGGTGCCTGTCAGGTTTCCATAATCTATTCCGAAGGCACTGCCAAAACCAAAGTTGTCGCGCCCGGTGTATGCCGATAGATATAACCTGTCCTTACTACCCAATTTATAATTTGCCTTCGCATTCAGGTCATAGAAATAAAGCGTGTTCTTATTTAGTGCCGTGTCTTTGGAAAGTTTCAAGAACACATCCGCATAGGTTCTTCTGGCACTCACCGTAAACGAACCATTATCCTTCACTATCGGTCCTTCTATATTCAATCGCGAAGCAATTAATCCTATCCCACCACTCACGCCATATTTCTGGTTGTTGCCATCGTTCATCTTGATATCTATCACCGATGATAACCGTCCGCCATATTCCGAAGGCATTCCTCCTTTATACACGGTTAAATCCTTAATGGCATCCGAGTTAAACGTAGAAAAAAAGCCCAGCAAGTGCGATGGGTTATATACCACAGCCTCATCCAGCAATATCAGGTTTTGATCTGCCCCACCACCCCGCACATAAAAGCCGCTATTACCCTCGCCGGCGCTTTTGATGCCTGGCAATAATTGTATTGTTTTCAACACATCCTTCTCGCCAAACAATACAGGGATATTTTTTATTTCATCGATGGTAAGCTTTTGTACGCCCATGATTGGTCGGGAAATGTTATCACTTTTCTTACGGGAAGTAACAGTTACCTCTTCCAATGTATTCGTACTTTTTTCTAAAGAAACCTGTTGGGTGATATTCCTATCAAGCAGAATATCTATTGTGTCAGACGTGTAACTTGAAAAACTGATTACCAACTTATAACTACCTGCCGCAGCACTGATGCTGTAAAATCCGTAAGCATTGGTTATGGTTCCCAAGCCGCGTTGCCCTATAAACTGCACATTGGCACCCAGCAATGTTTCACCGGTGGCCTTATCCCGCACAGAACCATTGACAGTAAACTTATTTTTTGCTGATTGAGAAAAGGTGAAGAGGGGAAACAATAGAAAAAGGAGGTGAAGTGTCTTTTTATGCCGCATGGTATAATTTTAATTCGGGGTAAAGCTGCCTGTGGGCAAAAATAGCCGTACAAAGCGTACTTCTATGTTACAATAAAAGCAACTTATTGTTAAACATTGAGCTAAATAAACCATTGATTAAATGATTTGAATGAAAATGGTTGGTATATCTCTTCATGTATTTCTTTATCCTCGCTAATGATAGATATAGTATTTTTGGAAACCAACCGCAATTAATATATCCTAATGCTGTCCCGAAGCAGGATGTAGAACTTGTAAATAAAAGAAAAACAGCTAAATTTGTTTTATGGAAATGAAAGTACAAGTCCCGTTTCAGCAACTTTTGACAATAGTTAAGACACTAACACCTAGTCAGAAAGCAAAATTGCGTGCAGAACTATCAGAAGAACAAATGGTGACAAATCAAAATGATGATATAATTGAATATCTTTTGAGTGGTCCTGTTTATGATGCAGAAGACATAAGGTTTATTGAAGAAAACAAAAAAAGTATTGCAAAATGGCGGACAAAAAGTTAATGGTAGATTCTTCGCTTCTTATTGACTATTTCCGTAAGACTGATAAAAATAATGCAAGATTGTTGGCTCACTTTCGAACCTACAACATACTTTATATCACAAGCATAACAGAATTTGAAGTATTGAATGGCGCAAAACCTTTTCATCTGGAGTTTTTAAATGGGATGTTATCAAAGTTTATCGTTCTTGATTTTGACAGCAGGGCAGCAAGACAAGCGGCTGTAATTACAGAACAACTAAAGACCAAACGTAAAAACATTGATAAGCCAGACCTATTTATTGCTGCAACTGCCATTGCTAATGGATTACCGTTTGACACATTGAACATCAAACATTTTATTTATATAGACGAATTGTTTATGTTGAACCAAAAAGATAGTTAATCACCCACACTATTACCTCTTATTACTTCCTACGGCATCTTCTTCAAACCTTCCCATTGCACCTTCCAGCTACCACCCTTTGGAATACCAGGGTTTACCTTTTCTGTATCATCATATCCTGCACACATCATGGCAATGGCAGTTAATAGTCCACCATTACTTGGCATATAAATAGGCAATCTTTCATCCTTATAGTTATGTCCGCTCACCAAGTAAGTGTTGGTCTTGATATCCATAAACAACGCTTCTATTGCCTTATCTGGTAAGCCCAATCTTGTGGCAGACATGGCAGTCATCGGGAAATCCCAACCCCAAGTGTCTTCCCATGTCCAGTTTTTCCAAACCCAGTTAAAGGTGTTCAGCATTATCCTTTCATCTACCAAAGTTGTTTTAGGCAACATGCCCAACGTTCCCAACACGGAAGGATGATCCGTGGCGTATCTTGGATTGGTGTAAGAATCGGTGGCATTCTCTGTAAATAAATACTTGTTATCCTGCACGGTTAATGGTGATAGTTGTTTTAGCACATCATCCCACTTTTTGTTGGGCTCCATGTGCAGTCTTTTTCTCCAATCCTGCGCAACCGACAATGCCCAATGCCAGTAAGCCAACTCATAAGCTGGGTTGTAGGTATCTTCCGGTTTAAACCTTTCCTGCGCGGCAATAACCCCCTTGCCCAGAATGTATTTATGTTTTGTAGAATCGTAGTAAGCATACGACGCCATGAAGTCTGCGGTAGCAAATACCAAATCCTTATAGCGTTGCAGTGTAGCATCATCCTGTTTATCGCGGTAGCAAAGCTCTGCAAAATAGATGATGTGCGGCTGCTGCCACAATAGGAAAGAGCCTACCGACGATGGTGTTTCCCTACCTTCATTGTCTGTCATCTTTTGCCAACGCACGCCATCAAAGCCCTGCCTTTCCGCAATCTTTTTGGCAGTAGCAATAGATCTTGCATACCACGACATACTCTTTTCCAACAAGTCTATCCTTCCCCACAGGGCAAAATGTACGGCGTGCCACCAAATCATTTCCATGTGCGGTCTGCCATACCAACTGTTAAAGGTGAGTCCGGTTTCTTGTGGCGGATTGTTGCCTGCACATTGTATTTTAGTTAGATATTGCGATAATACCACCCTTCTTTCCAGCTCCATCGCACGCTCATCGGTACTGCCGGAAAAGTCTATGGCTCCACCACTAGTCCAAAAGTTTTTCCATCGGCTACTATTATTTTCTGCTGTAGAAGAGAAAGAAGGAACGGAAGAAGTGCTTTCATTCTTATTGAACTGACAGGTAAACTCGAAGTTTTCCTCATTGCCAGCAGGACTAACCACAAAGTAATGCTTCTTCTTTTCGGTGATGGAACCCTTTCCGCTCCAGCCTAGGTTTGCATAATAAGTGGTGGTATCCAATACATGTTTAATAAGGGCTCCACCCTTAGTTTCCTTCTCAATGGTGGATGTATGTTTTGCCTCATTCAGCCAATTATCGCCCACATCCCGCCAGCCATCCGTAGGGTAAGGGAAGCGCAACCGTATGGCAATCCTGCCTTCTTTTATCAATGGTGAACTTACCTTTACCGCAATGGCATCCTTATCCTGATGGCAATAGGTTGTTACCTTAACAGGAATACTTTCAATGGTGAAGGATGATTTCAACTCCCCATTCCAAGCATTCAGCGATTGTTGGATGTTTTCTATATCGGCAATGGTGGCAGGCTGTCCATTCTTTTTGGTTATCTCAAAACCAATATTGCCCAATTGAAGCCTGTGCGGATTCAGCCTGTAATAACCCACCGCTTCCTTGTTGCGTTCCGGTTGTTTTATTTCGATGGCATACTTTCCTTCCTTGCCATTAAAGTGATAGGTTTTTAAAACCTCATCATATTTATAATCGTTCACATTCGGAAAGCTATGCCATCCCCATTCAGATTCAGTACCCAACGGAACACCTTTGGCATATACATCGGGGAAGGTTTGCAAACCGGTGATATCGGCAGTAAAAGCAAACGAACCGTTGCCTACAGAGAGGGAAGATAACGTATCAAGCTGGGTGATGGCAATGATATGTCTTTCCACCAAGGCCTTTCTATCAATGGTGCCCACCGCAACGTTTTGCGCAACAGACAAGTTGTACAAAACACAGGAAAGCAGCAGGATAAAAATACGGTTATACCTATTCATTTTTGTCAGTTAATTGTTGAAGGGAGATTAGTTGTATTGCAATCATGGTTGTTGTTAACAAGCACCGTGAACTATAAGGAACAAAACTAGTATTGAAGCCTTTGTAACTGTTATGTTCTGTCCTGATGGGAAAGAAGGGATTAGAAGAGGCTTGTAAGTTTAAGCTGTATTATATCCTTTTTAATTTCATTTTATTTGTAGCCCAAAGCCAAACTACCAATAATGAGATGTCTATATTGAGAAATAAGCGTAAGAAATATACAGAAATTGTTTTTTCAAACCAATCATAGGTAAAACTTCCTTCTCTGCAAAAAGCAACAATCAAAGCATATATTGATATTGTCAAGGAAATTAAAATGACATATTTTAATGAGATTAATAAAGCATTTTGTTTTTCTGTAATAATTTCTTTACCTGCAAATCCTCCAAAAAAATATGTAAGTCCAAATAAAAGTGTCAGCATAACTAATACATGTACATTTATGATTGCTTCTATGAAAAATAAAATGCCATTTGCAATATCACCTTTAGTTTCTCCTATTAGAAGTAAGATTGTTAGAATTATCAACAATATTGCAGTCGCCATCATAGTTTTAATTCTGGCAAATTTCTTTATTTCTAGCTCTGTCATTTATATTATTATTAATTTATTACACTTAATTCTTTCCCTATCCATTGTAGATGTTGTATTTCAGGTATAGTCTCCATCCAAAAGCCTAAGGGAATAGTTTATTTCATCTTCAAAATACGCTTCTGCCACAGAAACGGGTGAGTTTTTGCATCTAATAACTCTCTCTTATAATGAAAATGCCTCCAAATGGAGCGAAGTTACCTTCAAACGCAACGAAGTCGTCTTCAAATGCAACGAAGTCGTCTTCAAACGCAATGAAGTCGCCTTCAAATGCAACGAAGTCGTCTTCAAACGCAACGAAGTCGTCTTCAAATGCAACGAAGTCGTCTTCAAACGCAATGAAGTCGCCTTCAAACGCAACGAAGTCGTCTTCAAACGCAACGAAGTCGTCTTCAAACGGCACGAACTTCCCGTTTATACAACGAACTTCCCGTTTATACAACGTACTTGCCTAAGTTCGTGATGTACTTGCCCGAGTTCGTGATGTACTCACCCGTTTCTACAGCTTATTCAAATTATTAAGTCGGATTTGAAAAGAAATTTAGCGTTAACTATCCTTTTAGGCATCATAAGCCACCCGTTGGTAAAACTAAACTGGTAGGGAGTATCTAGCTAACTAATACATTTACTTATATTCCGTTATTGCATTCAGCTAACTTGGCGTAGGTAAACTTCTTTAGCGTATAAAGTAATTTGTGTAAACGAGAGTACTAGTTTATACTCTCCGAGGAAACAGTATTTTTGGCAGCGAATATTTCATCACTCATAAATACATATATGCTTTCGGATAAATTTTTACAACTGGTACAAATAATGGATGACCTGCGGGAAAAATGCCCTTGGGATAAAAAACAAACCATTCATACGCTGCGACCGCTTACCATAGAGGAAACTTATGAACTAACGGATGCTATTACTGCCGAAGATTGGCAGGGGATAAAGGAAGAACTGGGCGATGTGATGCTTCACCTGTTGTTTTATAGTAAGATTGGGGCAGAACAAGGTCAGTTTACGTTGGAGGATGTGCTGGAAGGGATTAGTAAGAAGTTGATTCATCGTCACCCACACATTTATGGCGACGTGAAAGTGAATGACGAGGAGGATGTGAAACGCAACTGGGAACAACTGAAACTAAAGGAAGGTAAAGGCAAGAAAAGTGTACTGGAAGGTGTGCCAAAGTCGCTGCCATCGATGGTGAAGGCGACACGGATACAGGAAAAAGCCATGCAAGTGGGTTTTGAATGGGAAAATAAGGAGGACGTTTGGAAGAAAGTGGAGGAGGAAATAGGGGAATTGCACGAGGCGATAGCGGAAGATGACAAGGCGCATATAGAAGAAGAATTTGGTGATGTATTGTTTAGCCTGATTAACTATGCACGGTTTTTGAAGATAGATGCAGAGGGCGTTTTAGAGAAAACCAATGTAAAATTCATCAACAGGTTTCAACAAATGGAAGTGATTGCGGCGGAAAAGGGAAAGAACCTGGCGGACATGAGCCTTACGGAAATGGATGACATCTGGAATGAGGTGAAAAAGAGGAGGAAATTGTGAATGGTTAGTTATCGGTTTTGGAGTAATAAGACTAGATAACTTTATTCTTAATGTACTTTATAAACTTTGTGCTACTTTCTGTCTTAGTGTCTTTGTGGCAAAAAAATAAATAGAACTACTTGATAAATACACTACGGATAGCTATTTACAAACACGGGTACTTGCTGATAATTGCAGCATGGCTATTTACAATTTCGTTTGTACTGACAAACTATATAACGTACGATTCCTCGCTGGGCAAAGCGAAAGATAAACTGGAAGCCAAGATAATTGCTACTGAAAAACGTGTGCAAAAGGTGATAAGGGATACCGCCTTGCTACAAAACCTTTTGAGCGATACAGCCACTGATAAAAAGTTAACCAGCATAGACGAACCCTTTGGTTTGTATCTGTACAAGCTCAATGATGTGGGCAATCCGGTATTGAGTTATTGGAACAGTAATGTTTATACCATCTCCCCCGAAGAACTGCAGCAAAAGGACGATTACTACTATGCCGTAAACCAAAATGGAAAGCAGGAAATAATAAAACAATTGATTGGCATCAGGGGGAAAAAGGTAATTCTAATGGCCGTCATACCAATAGAATGGAAATATTTTATAGATAATAAATACCTCCACAATAAGTTTGATGGCTTTCCGGAACTAAGCGAACGATACGAAATAAGTAATGATAGGGGGGCGTTGCCAATTGTAAATTCGCAGAAGGACATTCTGTTTAAGATTAATTTAAAGGAAGGGCACATATATGCCCCCTACGACTTGTTTACCATCTTTTTGAGGCTGCTATTTGTATTGATGCTCATTATGTTTATCAATAGGGTAGCCAATGATCTGGCAGCAAAACATGGAATAAGGATTGCTATGGTATTGTTTGTTTCCTTGATAGTATTGTTTAGGGCGGGCACTTATTTTTATTCTTTTCCGTTTGATTATAGTAGGCTAGGGCTGTTTGATCCGTCAGTATATGCGTCAAACTTCCTGCATCCATCATTGGGTCATCTATTGATAAATGCTATCCTGCTATTCTGGATTGTAGGTTTCTGGAAGTTTAGTACATTAAGATACACTCCTTCCTCTTTTTATAAAAGGTACTGGTTTGCGAAGTATGTAAATATTGTTTTGCTGCTGATGATTGTTTTTGGCATGACGAATATAGTGAGTACAATGGTACTCGATTCCAAAATATCGTTTGATGTAACCCATTTTTTTAGCCTTGATTATTTTAGCGTTATCAGCTTTGTCACACTGGCGTTTCTAGGCATTACCTTCTATCATTTGTCGCACATATTGTTACGGCCCGTGTTTGCCCTACGTTCGCCTTTGTACTCGCAATTGATAATAGCGGCAGTGGTGGGGCTACTGTATAGCAGTAGTTATATCAATACCAATTCCAGGCTGAATGTGTGGGTGCTTATATGGGTGGTGATATATCTGTTTATCATCAATAAAAGCAAGCGCGACATCGGTCTCTCCATACAGAAATCTCCGCTGTTTCTTTTCTGGATAATGTTTTTTGCCTTATCCATCACCCTGCTCATCAGTTGGCAGAACCAGATAATTGGTCTTGCACAGAGAAAGAAGCTGGCAGAGCGGCTGGTGTTGCAAAGCGTTACCAATGGAGAAAACGTGCTGAGTGTTGCGGTATCTAATATCAATGCCAAGATATTGGAAGATAACTACCAACGGCTGCTGACAGAAAAGAGTAATAAGGAGATAAAGGATAGTATACTGAATGAAAATTTTACGGGTTATCTAAACAGGTTCGAGACGGGTATTTATACGTTCAATCATTTCTATCAGCCGTTATTTAACGAGGATACTGTTTATAATTATGCATCGCTCAGTGCAATAATAAGTCTGCGGGGTAAGCAAACCGATATACCCAGCCTCTATGCATGGGAGAATAGTCCAGACCAGGAAAGTTATATCTATTCATTGGCAATCGGTGATCCGGAGAAACCTTATGGGTATTTGTTTTTAGTACTTAAGCCTAAGATGTATAAGAGCGAGGCTTTATACCCGGTACTATTTAGCCAACCAGGTGAAGAGGAGAACTTTAACGAACAAAGCCAATATGCGCAGGCATTGTATGTAAATGGCAAGCTGGTTACCAAGTATAATGACTATGATTTTCCGTTGAAGATGGAAAAGGCAAAGGTGCTTCCTTACGATTTTGTGAAGAAAACCAATGGTAATACCGAGGAGTTATGGTACAATGGTGGTAACAGTAAGATAGCGGTGATAGCACAGGAGAATAACAGATTTTTGGAAGTGCTTACCCTGTTTGCCTACATATTCTTAACCTTTCTGGTGGTGATAGGATCTTTCCATCTGGGCGATTTTCTACTAAGGACAAAGGTTCGTAGCTTAAACTTCCGTACCGCCTTACGGCTTACCATGCAGGCACAGATACTCGCTACGGTAATCTTTATCAGCATCTTTTCTTTTATAGTTATTGGCACGGCTACCATCTTATATTTTACCAATAGGTTCAACGAAACAAACCAGAAACGACTTTCTACCTCCATAGGTATCATTGCCAATGAAATATCTAAAAGGCTTAGTCAGGTGCAACCAGAAAGATTCTTAAGTGATAGCATCTCTGCAACGAGTGTGGGATTTGTGAATGATTTTGAGCGGCAGATAGCTGAGGTTTCCGAAACACACAACGTGGATATTAACTTCTATAGCCTGTCTGGCAACCTGATTGCCTCCACACAACCGCATATTTATAGCAAACAATTGTTGGATACAAGAATTAATCCTTCTGCCTACTATCACCTTCAATATGATGGGCGGAGTAGGTTTATGCAAAAGGAAAAAATTGGTTCGCTGGAATACCTAAGTATGTATATGCCGGTGCTTGATGATGCTGGAAAGGTGTTTGCGTATATAAACATACCGTACCTCAACTCGCAGTTGGAATTAAATCAAGAGATATCCAGTTTTATCGCTACTATCATTAACCTGAATGCCTTTATCTTTCTGGTGGCGGGCGCTTTCTCCTTTCTGATAACAGAGCGTGTGGTGGCTTCTTTCGACATCATTACCAGCAAGATGCGGGAGGTGAACATTGGTAAAAAGAATGAGATAATAGTGTGGGAGAAGCAGGATGAAATAGGCGAACTGGTGAATGAATACAATAAGATGGTGCAGAAACTGGAGGAAAGTGCCGATGCCCTTGCCCGAAGTGAACGGGAAGGTGCCTGGCGCGAGATGGCAAAGCAGGTGGCACACGAAATAAAGAATCCACTTACACCCATGAAGCTAAGTATCCAATACCTACAGCGTGCCATCGATAATGATATGCCCAATGCAAAGGAACTTTCGCAACGGGTGGCAGATACATTGATAACGCAAATAGACCAGTTGGCAAAGATTGCGAGCGATTTCTCCCAGTTTGCCAACATAGATAATGCAAACATTGAGAAGGCAGACATCAGTAAGAAGCTGGAAGGGATTGTGCAGTTATACAAACAGACAGATTCGGTGGTGATTGATTATAAAAAATATCCTCCGGTATATGTGATGGGAGATAAGGTGCAACTCAGCCGCCTCTTTACTAACTTGGTAAAGAATGCAATAGAATCTGTGGAGGAAGGTATTTGTCACATAGTAATAAGACAGACAATGGCAGATAATCACCTTACCATTACCATAAAAGACAACGGTAAAGGCATTGAACCGGAGATGGCTGCGCATATATTCCAGCCAAACTTTACCACCAAGACTTCGGGTACGGGGCTTGGGTTGGCCATCAGTAAAGGCATTGTAGAGAAGTTAAGGGGCAGCATTGAATTTCAGACAGAAGTTGATAAGGGTACTACATTCAGTATCAGGTTGCCAATGGTTTGATAGACTTTTTGACCTGATTTATAAACACTTTATAATGTTCTAGAAGGGGCGGGTGGTCTCAAACTTTCAGAAGTCATTATATTTGTAGATAAACTAGTAAAAGTGGAAACAAAGTTGACTTTAAAGTTAGAACAAAAAGTGGTGCAAAAGGCAAAAGGGCTTGCAAAGGCACGAAAAACAAGTTTATCCAAGCTTGTAGAGGATTATTTACAACAGATTACCAATGATCAAGAGGAAAATGATATTGCCCCAATAACCAAGAGTTTGTCTGGTGTAATAAATCTGGATAGTTCAACGGATAATAAGTCTTCATACACAGACTTTCTTATCAACAAATACAAATAAATGCTAGAAGTATTTGTTGACACAGATGTAACCCTCGATTTGCTAAGCCAAAGACAACCATTTTACATTCATTCTGCCAAGTTATTTTCCGCAGCAGAAAGAGGTGAAATAAAAATAAGTATATCTTCCTTATCATTTTCTAACCTAAACTATATCCTGTCCAAACAATACTCTGCAACCCATTCGATAGATATACTCAGAAAGCTTAAGTCGATTGTTAACGTATTATCTGTTACAGAAAGAGAGATAGCACTTGCACTTGTTTCTGATTTTAAGGATTTTGAAGATGCGATCCAGTACTTTTCTGCAATAGAAAATGGTATCAGGATTATCATTACAAGAAATCTGGCAGACTATCAAACATCATCCATACCAGTGATGACTGCCGAGCAGTTTTTAATACCCATCACTCAAACTAGTTCTTCGCTCTAGGTTTATAATCCATTATATCCAACTTCTCCGTGCAGAAATCATATTCGTGCACATCATTACTGCACACAATAACCAGTTTTTGTGTACAATAATCTTTTATCAGTTGATGATATAAGGCATAGCCAACCGCATCCAGATTGGTGCAAGGTTCATCCAACAAAAGGATGGGCACATCCGAAAAGATAGCTTGGGCGAGTTTCATACGCTGCTTCATTCCACTACTATAAAACCGTATTTGTTTATCGGCGGCAGCCTTCAATCCTACAATTTCTAATATTTCTTTTATACTGATGCCAGATAATAAAGGTTTGAAAGCTGCATGAAATGTCAATGCCTCTGTAGCCGTCATCTCTTCCACCAATTCAAGATACGGCGCAGCAATGGAGAGATGTTGGTAGAGTATTTCATTGTTAACCGTTAACCGTTTACCGTTAACCGAAGAACCGTTGCCACTATTGACGGACTGTGCTTGGTAAACGGTTAACGGTAAACGGTTAACGGTTGACGGCTTACTGTTCACTGCTAACTCCTCACTGCTAACTGCAACACTGCCCTCGCTCGCATTGATTGCTCCAGCTATTGTTTGCAATAAGGTACTTTTTCCACTACCATTAGGGCCGGTTATGGCATAAGATGTACCAGCACTGAATGTATAATTACAGTTACGGAATATCCATTCCCTATTAAAGCGTTTGCCGGTATTTATCAGTTGAATCTGCATGATGGGGAGTAAGTAAATATTTGCTAGAATGAATGATTAGAGCGGATAAAATTAATGGGTTTAGAGATATTATCATTTTATAAGCTTTTGATTTGGGCAAATAGCAACGTTATTTTACTGTGGAGTTTACGCTAATACCAATGTTGTTATGGGTCATAACAACATTGGTATGCCCCATAACATGATTGGTATGCTCCATAACAACATTGGTATTTTGTATAACGATGCCTCTTTCACCTATCATCTATCCAAAACATTTATCTTGCACGCCTTAAACTTATAGTTAATGAAGTACCTGCCGCTCAATCCATCGATATTTATTAATAACCGCAAACGTTTTGTGGCGCGGATGCAACCTAACAGTATTGCAATATTTGTGAGCAATGATGAGTTTCCTAAAAATGGGGATGCCATCCATAAGTTCAAACAAAACAGTGACCTTTTCTGGCTTTCAGGGATAGAACAGGAGGAAAGCATGGTGATTTTATTCCCCGATCTCTATGATGAACAATATAGGGAAGTGTTGGTGTTGGTTCGCCCAAATGAGTTAAAAGAGAAGTGGGATGGAAAGCGGTTTAGGGCAAAAGAAGCAACGGCTATCTCTGGTATCAATACAATAGTTTGGGTTGATTCGCTCGATGCACTATTGCAAACTTGGATTCATTCAGCTGATAATATTTACCTTAATACCAATGAAAACGATAGGAAGGCAGGCAATATCCGCTCGCATGAATATCGTTTTATAGATGAGATGAAAAGCAAGTATCCATTGCATAATTATTTCCGTTCGGCAAAACTATTAAAGGGATTGCGTGGCGTAAAGACCAAGGAAGAGGTGGAAGTTTTGCAAACGGCGATAGATATTACACAAAAGACTTTTGAAAGAGTGCTTGGTTTTGTAAAGTCTGGCGTAATGGAATATGAAATTGAAGCAGAGATATTTCATGAGTTCCTGCGTAATAGGGCAACGGGAGAGGCTTATGGAAGCATCATTGCCAGTGGCGATAGGGCAAGAACGTTGCATTACGTAAACAACAATGAGGAATGTAAGGATGGAGAATTATTGCTGATGGATTTTGGTGCTGAATATGGTGGTTACTGTGCAGACCTTACACGGACGATACCGGTGAATGGTAAGTTTACCGATAGGCAAAAAGAGGTGTACAATGCTTGTTTAGCGATTCATAATTATGCAAAAAGTATCCTGAAACCAGGCATTTCGGTGGTTGATTATACAGATAAGGTAGGGGAGGAGGCAACAAGGCAGTTTGTTCAAATTGGTTTGCTGACGCAAGAAGAAGTGGATAAGGAGGATGGTAAGAATGCTTATAGAAAGTATTTGTATCATGGCATTTCCCACCATTTAGGTATTGATGTGCACGATTTGGGAACAAGGACAGAGCCTTTGCAAGCAG
>JANYEU010000320.1 GCA_025362915.1 Chitinophagaceae bacterium
GTGTATAGTCCGCTGTTCCGTAATCATACTTGTATAGATTATAATTATCGTGAACCTTGGTTATTTGGCGAAGCAAATACGGTTAAGATAAGAGCCATATTAGAGCAACGCTATAAGTTGTTGCCGCATTTGTATAGTGCCTTCTACCAAGCACATCAAACGGGAATGCCCATTAATAGGATGTTGCCCATAGACTATACTTTCGATAACAATGCTTACAATAATAAGTACCAGAACCAGTTTCTTTTTGGCAATGGGATGCTAGTTTGTCCCGTTGCCTCCACACAAAATATTACGGATGTTTATTTGCCTGGCAAAGACAACTGGTATCGCTTTAGTACTGATAAAATGTACCAAGGTGGCAGTAATTACTTAGTAGAAAGTCCGTTGGAAGATGTGCCTGTGTTTATAAAAGGGAGTAGCATTATTCCTATGCAATCTGCGGTTCAGAATACAAAAGAAAAGGGCGATGGCATATTGTATCTGCACATTTATAAGGGAACCGAAAGGAATACCTACACTTATTATGAAGATGATGGCAACACGTACGACTATGAAAAAGAATCGTATTACAAGAGGGATATAGTGTATAACCCCAAATTATCTATCACCCTTAAAGCAAAGGAAGGCGGGTATAATAGCAAGTTCAAGAAGGTAAAAATTGTATTGCATGGATTTGAACAAAACACTTCTAATGAATACAATTTGGTTGATGGGGAGATGGTGATAAAACTACCTTAACATTAATGAAAGATTGAGAAGGATATTTAATAAGTAGGGACAAGTCGCAACTTGTCCCTACTTATTAAAACGCATACTTATTCTCGCCAATCATCTTGGCAGCGATGCGCCTGCGGGCATCTTTTGTATTAAAGGGTTCTACCTTGGTAAAGCGTTTTAGCCCAATATGCATCATCTGTAGTTCATCACCTTCCGCAAAACTGTTCAATGCATCCTTTCCCGCTTTGTTTATTTGGTCTGCTGCATCATAAATATACGTCTTTACTATGTCTGTTTGCAGTGCAGTTGCTTCTACACCCTCTTTGTCTGCCAATTTTTGCAAGCGAAGCAGGGCACTCTCTGCATGAAAAGTTTCCATAATCATATCAGCAATATTCATTAGTATTTCTTGTTCCTTATCTAATTGCATCATCAGTTTTTGTACTGCCGCACCAGCCACCAACAGTATTGCTTTCTTAAAGTTGGCAATATATTTTATCTCCTTGGCAAACAGTCCTTCTTCTTCGCTGCCAAAATCGGGGATGCTCATCAATTCTTTTTGCACACTCATTGCCGCCGTCATCAAATCGAGCTTTCCTTTCATGGCACGTTTCAGTAACATATCCACCGTAAGCAAACGGTTTATTTCATTAGTCCCTTCAAATATTCTATTAATGCGGCTGTCCCTATAAGCCTTGCTCACCACATATTCATCGCTAAATCCATTACCACCATGAATCTGCACCGCTTCATCTGTTACAAAATCAAGCACTTCGCTACCAAACACTTTCAGCATGGCACATTCTATGGCAAATTCTTCTGCACCGCCCAGTAGTGCCTTGCCAGATTCCATACCACCTGTTTGTAATTCAGCTTCTTTGGCATTTATCCAGCCAGCCGTACGATACAATGCACTCTCAGCCACCCAAATCCGAATAGCCATTTCGGCAAGCTTGTGCCGGATAGCCCCAAATTTTGCTATCGGCATATTAAACTGCTCGCGGGTATTGGCATATTTCACCGCAATATCTGCCACTCTTTTGGCACTGCCAATAGTGGCGGCAGCAAGTTTTAACCTACCGATGTTCAGTATATTAAAAGCGATTACATGCCCCCTGCCTATCTCGCCTAATACATTTTCTACTGGCACTTTACAATCCTGAAAATACAATTGCACGGTCGATGACCCCTTTATACCCATCTTGTGTTCTTCGGAACCTTGAGAGAAGCCTTCAAAGCCACGTTCTACAATAAAGCCTGTAAACTTATCGCCATCTATCTTGGCAAATACCGTATAAACATCTGCAAATCCACCATTAGTAATCCAGCATTTTTGTCCGTTCAGTATATAATGTTTGCCATCCTCGCTTAGTTTGGCAGACGTTTTTGCCCCAAGGGCATCACTGCCGCTATTGGGTTCGGTAAGTCCGTACGATCCTTTCCATTCGCCGCTGGCAAGCTTGGGTATATACTTCTGTTTTTGCGCTTCTGTGCCGAAATAAAGGATGGGCAACGTGCCAATACCTGTATGTGCAGATACTGCTACGCTGAAAGAATAGCCCGCACCCAATCCCTCGCTAACGATGGTGGCGGCAATAAAATTACTCCCCAAACCACCATATTCTTCGGGTAACGATGTAGATAATAATCCTTGTTCGCCAGCTTTTTCTATAAGGGAGGGCATCAAACCCGGTTCCAGTGCATCAATCCTGTTTAGGATGGGTTCTATTTCTGCTGCCAAAAACTGGTGGCACATATCCATCACCATCTTTTGTTCCTCATCAAAATCTTCCGGAATAAAAGTATCAAAGGGGTTGCTGGGTTTTATAATCCACTCTCCGCCATTAAGGGTTTTTCTGATAACTATTGCATCTGCGGCTGCTGGTTGTGGTATTGAATCGTTTATCATGGCTACAATGTTTTATTAATCGTTAATTAAAATTACCCTTACTTTTAAATTCTTGGATAAAGTTATCTACTATTGAATAAAATGTACTCTTTTTTCTCAAAACAATTTACTTCGCTTGTAGAGACGGACTTCCGTCCGTCTTATTTATACATGAAGACGGACAGTAATCCGTCTCTACAAGCCAATAATCAATCATTGTTTTCATTAAAATCAGTTTAATCACACTTCAACATTACCTACTAAATAGATGAAGCAAACATTGCAATACAAATCCTCCACCATTGCCTACCATATATTTGGTAGTGGGGGAGAAGTGCTGTTCTGTTTTCACGGTTATGGGCTAACGGGCGAAAGCTTTGGTGTATTGCAACCCGTTTTGGGGACTGATTACACGCTTATCTGTATAGATTTTCCTTTTCATGGTGATACTGACTGGCAGCAAGGTTTGTTTTTTTCTGTTGAAGATTTATTGGCAATAATGACAAGCCTCAATCCTACATCCGAAATGCCTTTTAATCTGATGGGATATAGCATGGGAGGGCGCATTTCCATGTGTTTGCTCCAAACCCATCCTCAACAAATAAAGCAGATGGCATTAATTGCACCCGATGGGCTAAGGTTCAACTGGTGGCAGGAAGTGGCAACGCACACCATTATTGGCAACCACCTATTTCGTTATACCATGCGCTGCCCAGCGTGGTTGTTTGCCACTATAAGCATAGCCGTAAACCTTGGACTGATTAGTAAAAGCGTTGAAAAGTTTGCCGAAGGGCATATTAATGATGCGCAGGCAAGACAATTATTGTATGAAAGATGGTTCGCCATGCGTGCTTTTAAACCTAGATTGGGGTTGTTACGTACGCTCATCAATCAATACAAAATACCTGTAAACCTACTGTTTGGCGAGTTTGATAAGATAATTACCACCAGCCAAGGACTTGCCTTTAAAAAGAATGAACCCCTTATTTCTGTAAAAGAGATACGATGTGGGCATCAGGTACTGAAAGCTAAATATGCAGTGGAAGTTGCGGGGCTGCTGGGGAAGATCATGGTTAATTAGTCGATTGACTAATACAATTAAATCTCCGACTAATTCAGTTAGTCTTGTGACTAATACAATTAAATCTCCACCTAATTCATTTAGGTGGTCACATAATAGAATTATAGAATAATATACATTAGCTGCGAATGGTTAAATCCAGTTGCATGTAGCTGGTAAATTATTTGTTTATCAATGAGTAAAATTTGAGAGAATAGACGTGAATACCTTTTTATAGCTTAAAAAATCATGAAATAGTTG
>JANYEU010000330.1 GCA_025362915.1 Chitinophagaceae bacterium
TAGCCTTAAAATTTACCACATCTCCCATAACCTGATGGCTACTCTCTTTTTCCATTTCGCAGCCACTTCCCAATGCTTTCACCCTGTTGCCACCCGCTTGAACATTTACCTGCACAGCCACAGCCCTATAAGCAGCCACCATCAAAGCCTTCTTTATGTTCTTCGTTGTGGTGTCTGCCTCATCGCCGTGTGCACTGGCAGCCAAGGCTGGGTCGTAAGCAGCTTTGGCCGAAACCAATGCCGCTAATGGGGCAACCATTGTAAAATCGGGGTTTCCAGTATTACCTCCTATCGCCGCACCGGCAGCGGTTGAAACACCATCATCAGTATGTGTACTTATATCTGTTATAACTTGTGTTGCTTCCATAATTGTTTATTTAATAATTTTTTAAAACTTTTTTGTTCTCATTAAATGGGTACATTTTATCGCAAGATGGGTATATTTTGTGACGAAATGGGTACACTTTGCGACAGGATGGGTACATTTTGTTGCTAAATGGGTACATTTTACAACGAGATGTATACACTTTGCGACGGGATGGGTACATTTTACGGCAAAATGGGTACATTCCGTAAGGGGAGGCATACCAAATACGCCTCCCTATCCCGCTGGTGGAACGTATAAAATGAGGTGAGAGAAGTGGAAAATGCCTGTAGCGTAGGCTTTAAAAGTGATTTTTTCAAGGAAGGTTTCGCTGGAAGCAAAGCCTTCCTTAGCGGCAAACGAATAACTGGCAATTGTAAACATGTAAGAAGTGTGAGTAATGAAACTTTTAGATTTTGAAGGAAGGTTTCGCTCAAAGCGAAGCCTTCCTTAGCCGCCTGTCCCCCTTAACCGAGTGCAATGTAGGAATTGTGTGGGAAAGGACGACATTAAATTATTTTTTTAAAAAATTGGGATGAGGTTACATAAAAGTATCTCCTCATCCCAACTCCATGTTGTTTATTTAGCAATCATCCCAAAAACAAATCTTACCTGATTAACACCACTGTTCCTTTTTGTGGAGGTAAGGTTTCGCCAGTATCACAAACCGCCTCTATCAAATATACATAAGTGCCGGGAGGAGCTTTTGACCCATAGATGGTGCCGTTCCAACCAGCAGTTTTATCATTAATCTGAATATTATTCTTTTCAAAAACTTTACCGCCAAACCTATTATATATGATAAAGTGGTTAACTATCCTGATGCCACGACCCAGGGGATAAAACACATTATTTATATTTTCGGCAGGGGTGAACGCAGTAGGAATAAATAGGGATTGGGAACACAGCAATGATATTTTTAAATTGGCTGTATCTGTGCAGCCATATTTGTTTGCTGCAATAACAGTGTAGGTAATATCGGTTCGAGGAGTACTTACCGGGGTTGCGCAATTGGTACAACTTAGGTACGTTGCCGGCGACCATTGATAAGAAACCACATCGGGCGAGACATTGGATTGCAATTGCACCACAGAACCTGTAAGCAATGAAAGTGTATCGCGGGTGGTGATGGTTGGGTAACCTTGCAATGTTACTTTAATATTTGCTGTATCAATAAAACAGAGGTTTGTTCGTTCTACCGAGTAAGTTGTTGGAGATATTACGGGCTTAATAGTAGGGCTTGAACTATTTAAATCTCCCGCTTTTATGGTAGCAATATCCGCAAGCCATCTATAAGAATCTCCACCAAAAACAGGGAGTTGTATAGACATTCCTTTACATACAAAAGTATCTGTAAGTGGCGTGATTGGTAAATGCTTTACCACATTAATGATGGTAGAGTCGGTGTTTTTGCAGCCATATTTGTTAGTAACATTCACAATATATTTGGTTGTATCCTTTGGCTGAACAGATATGGTAGAGTCGTTAATGAATGTTCCTTTTGGAAACCATACGTAATTGTTCTTACTACCATCACTTGCAGTAAGTGTATCCTTAATTCCAACACAAACCTTGTTAGTATTTGCTATCAATCCTATATAAGGTTTTGGATTTACTACGAGGGGTATTTTAGTGGTATCGAAGCAATTATTTAACTGCGTAATTAAAAATACAGTATCGTTAAAGACTGAGTCTTTACCAGTGGTGAAATACACAGGTTTTGGATTCTGCAATATGGATGAATCACCATTACCAAATTTCCAAAGCCATGCTACACTATCGGTTTTATTTACAACAGAGCCCGTAAATGTTGCTGCAATGCTATCGCAAATTTTTACAGGACCTGTAATGGTACCCCTAGCCGATCTTACAATAGAAATGGTATCTGTAAAACTGGCAACGCAACCTGCAATGGATGTTACTTGCTGGGTAACGGGGTATTTTCCTAAAGTATAGAAAAATTTGGGGTTGGCTAAATTGGAAGTGTCTTTTGCATTACCGGTTCCAAAATTCCAATGATATACCAAAGGAGATTGGAGAGAATCGACAGAAAGGCTATGTATCGTGGATGCAAAAGAAACAGTTCCGGTATCGCAGATAGGGTTAATGTTTGGAGCAAAAGAAGTATGGAGGGTATCTATCAAAATTCTGTAGGGATAAAAGAAGGAACTCTGACACCCATTACTATCAATCAATGCCACATTTGGCGTATATAAACCTGGGAATGTATATAAGTGTGATTCTATGGAATCCTTGGAATTTTTTATTACAACACCATCGCCAAAATCCCAAGTATAAGATAACGTATTAGATTCTGTAACAGAAAAATTAACCGATGTTGGCACGCAACCCTTTGCAATATCTGTATGCAATTTTGCCAATGTACCTTTAATAACCAAGGTATCTGAAAGGGAATCTATTAACTGATTGTTTTTGTAGGCGTATAATGTAACAACATAACTACCGGCCAGCGTATACGTGTGGCTTGCAATAGTATCTGTAGTGATGCCACTTCCCGAACTACCATCCCCAAACTCCCATCTTATCTTATCAGCATTTATAGAATGGCTTGTAAAGGAAGCAACAAGTGGGGGGCAAGCATTCCCAACTCCAATGTAGTTAGTTGTATAACTAAACAATGCAAAAACATCTTTTATGCGAACAAGTTTTACAATTGTGTCCGTACAACCATCGTTGGGGTCTGCAGCAATGAGCATTACGGTATCAGTTAAAGTGGTAGGATAAAAGATACTGATATTTGACTGTTTATTTGTGGTAAACCCATTACTTGTAAACGTCCATTTATAATTGACCTGATTATCTTCAAATGCATTTGTTAAATTTATAAAGTTGGCACTATCCTTTGCAATAATATAGGTTGGAGTCCATGTAAAGTTTGCTTTTGGCCCTTTTGGTATGGCTGTATCTCCATTACTGGTTTGTGCAAAACATCCATCCTTATCAATTACTTTTAAATAATTAAGATACCTGCCTGGTGTAGGATAAATATGGGATACAGATGCATTTGTTGAAGATGTATCAAAAGTTCTATCACCAAAACTCCAAATCCATTTAACAATTGGAATACCAAAAGTTGATTGGGAGTTATCATTAAACGTTATGGGCAGTTTAAAACATTCCTTCGGATTTGCGATGGTATATGCCGGTATCGGACCTTTGACCTTTACCTTAATAAAATTTGTTGTATCCAGACACCCAAAAACCTTTGATTGAAGAATTACCCTAAAACTATCATTCCCCAAAGGCAAATTATTCAATGTGCCAAAATATGTATTATAATACCAAGCAGGCTGTTCATCAAAAATTCCACTGAAAGTAGTCGTGTCTCCCATTTGCCATTTGAATACAACGTAATAATTACTTTTATCATTGATAAATGGATTTTTTTGTAGAGTACTTGTATCAATAGAGACCTTGATTGAATCATTTTCGCATACGTCAGATACATTAGTACTTAACAGTGGATTTTGTTTTGTAAGTACTACCACATAAAGAGAATCTGTAACCTTACACTGACCATAACTTGCAGTTGTTGTTGTGAGATAAATACCAGTTTTGGGAAAGACATGGAAAATATTATGGATTGAAGTATCTAAATTTAATGACGTAGAATTATCTCCAAAGTTGATTGAAGGCGATTGAACAAAACGATAACCAAAATTAAAATTTATTGTATCCCTTGGTCCGTTACAAGTGTAGACAGCAGTATCCGTTAAAAAGGGTGGGAGGATATAAATATACTTTGGGTAGATAACAGAATCAAAACAAGTTTCGTTGTAAGTAATAAGCTTAATATCATAATAACCCGTATCCTTGTATAAATGAATTGGGTTCTTATCATGATTAAGTCCAGAACTATCGCCAAAATCCCACGACCAATTGGTTACAGGTGCGGGGGTTTGATCATAGAAATATGCTTTCCCACCACAATTTATAGTATCCTTGGTAATAAAACTCGGCACTGGCTTGGCAAATGTTTGAATACTTCTTAACCAGACAGTATCACTACACCCACTGGTTGAAGTATAGTCAAGCTCTACTGGAAATATGCCTACAGAACTGTAAATATGGGACGGGGTAGAATCTGTGGAAGTACCCCCATCACCAAAATTCCATGAATATGTTTTTATTCCGTTACTTGGCTTTGCAAAAAAATCTACTTTTAATCCTATACAACCAGAAGTATTACTCAGACTATCATTTGACGTACTGGTAATAGTAATTGATGACTTTGGTAATACAATTGTGTCTGTAACTGTTGCCACACATCCTGAAGCCTGTTTGCTAAAAAGGGTTAGCAGATAAGTATTGTCATTTTTAAAGGTATAATTGACAGATTGAGTTTTTAAAGTATCACTCATTCCCTGAACATTCCAAGCCCATGAGACACCACCGATGGAAGTATCCGTTGCAATAACCGAGGTTTTATCACCGCAAGCGGGTAAGATAGTAGTTGCAAATCCAGCTAGTGCCAATGAAGAAACAATGTTAATTTGTTTAAAAGAGCTGTCCTTACAAGTCCCGAATGTATTTATTAGTGTTACACCATAACTTCCCGAATTATTAAAAAAATCAGTTGCATTAACTCCATTTATAGGATTTGCATTATTAGAAAACAGCCAAGTCGACGAATCTGGAATAGGAGAACTAGTATTGGTAAACTGTATATTAGTTTTTGAACAAGACCCGGATGTAATAAAACTCGACTGAAATATTCCATTGAAAACTGGAGTTGTTGAAATTGCAGTATCAGAACAACCATTAGAATTTGTCACTATCAATGAGTCTTGAAAAACCCCCTTAGACGCATATATATGAGATGGAGAAAAAATTGTTGATGATGTCAAATCCCCAAACCTCCACAAATAAGTTGCTTGATTTGTATTTGTAGAGTTATTGGTGAATTTCACAGAATCGCTGATTTGGCATAGGGAAGTCTTATTTCTGACATAAGAAGCTGTAGGTTTGACTTGAGCATTTATAAAATCTGTTTTAGTTGAACTAGCTATGGCACATCCTGAAGTTGACTGTACACTTAGCTTAACTGTATACTTTCCAATAGACGTATATGTATGAGATACAGTTTGCATAGTACTATCTCCATTAACAGTATTCCCATCGCCAAAATCCCAGAAAAAAGAATTAAGAACTCCATTACCTGGTATAGAAGTGCTCGTAAAAGTTACTTTCATTGGTATACAACCTATACTGTCACTAACAATAAAACTTGCTGTTGGATCAAAATATACAGTTATGTCCATCGATTTTACAAACTTAGTTCCATTATCCGTTACAGTTAATGTAACAATATAAGTTTGTTGATTGATATAAGTAGCTGCTTGATTAATATTACTGTTAGTTATTGAATTCCCATTGCCAAAATTCCAATTATAAGTTGCAAATGGTGAAGCACCAGTCGTGGTATTGGTAAACGATACAGTAAGTGGGCTACACCCATTGCTTTTATCGACAGAGAAATTAGCTACTACTTGTGCCCCAGATCGATTTATAAGTAAAATTGCAAAAAAAGCAAGCAGTAGATATTTATAGTTTATCATATGTTTTTGATAAAAATATAGAATTAGTCTTATAATAGAGAGAAAGAAAAAATTTATTTTACCAAAATTAGAAATAATCCCCTGGTAAGGTGATTTATCCTTTCTCTTGTTGGTTGTATAGGACATAAAAAAGCCCCAATCAGTTGTTACTGATTGGGGCATAAAAAATATGGCAACTACCTACTCTCCCGGCATAATGCGAGTACCATCGGCCATGGGG
>JANYEU010000235.1 GCA_025362915.1 Chitinophagaceae bacterium
ATTAATAGGAAGCCCATAGTTACCTATTAATATTGAGTTTGATAAAACTGCGGTATTAGCCGTTTTGAAGATGGATAAGAAAAGAGAGAAGAATTCAATCAACTACATCTTACTAGAAAAGATTGGGAAAGGGGTAATAAAACAAATTCCGATTGAAGAAATAGAACAAATAATTAAGGCATTTTAATAAGTACATACGTGATTGTAACAATACAACCATCAACATTAAAAGGAACAGTGACGGCTGCGGCATCTAAAAGCTCCATGCAAAGAGCATGTGCGGCTGCGCTATTGAAAGTGGGAGAAACAATAATCCATAATCCAGGAATATCCAATGATGATAAGGCTGCTGTGCAGATGATTCAAGATTTGGGAGCAACTGTTGAATTTAAGGATGATATTCTAATTGTAAACTCTAAAGGATTAACTTCTACTGAAGATATAACTGTTAACTGTGGCGAAAGTGGCTTGGGCATTAGGATGTTTACCCCAATCTTCGCTTTATCGTCTAGTAAGATTACCATTAATGGAAAGGGTAGTTTATTGACCCGCCCGATGGATTTCTTTGATGAGATATTGCCACAATTAGGCGTACAGATTACCTCTAATGCAGGGAAACTTCCATTGCACATTCAAGGGCCATTACAACCAAAAGCAATTATCGTTGATGGTTCTCTCAGTTCTCAATTCTTAACCGGATTATTGTTTGCTTTCGCTGCTTCTGCTACTGAACCGGTGACTATTGCTGTTACTGATTTAAAGAGTAAACCTTACATAGATCTTTCATTGAAAGTATTGGAAGACTTTGGTTATAGCATTAAAAATAATAACTACGAAAGCTTTACTGTAAACCCTGCTGATAAATCAGCTCAAAAAGAAAGTATTGATTACACAGTAGAAGGGGATTGGAGTGGTGCTGCTTTTCTATTGGTAGCAGGTGCTATTGCAGGGGATATTACTGTGAAAGGTTTGGACATACAATCTACCCAAGCTGATAAGGCAATATTGCAAGCATTGATTGATTGTGGTTGTCAGTTATCTATTCAATCGGAGCAAATAGATGTTGCTTTGCCTCCCTTAGAGGGAAAGTTGCATGCTTTTCATTTTGATGCTACTGATTGTCCTGATTTATTTCCTCCCTTGGTTGCACTTGCTTCTTATTGCGCAGGTAAAACGGTCATTGAGGGCGTTAGCAGATTGGCTCATAAAGAAAGCAATCGTGGATTGACGCTTCAAGATGAGTTTGCCAAAATGGGGGTTGAAATAGTTTTGCAAGACGATTTAATGATTGTAAATGGGGGTAATGGTTTGCATGGTGCTACTGTTCATTCTCGTCATGATCATCGTATTGCCATGGCTTGTGCTGTTGCTGCCTTAAAAGCAACTGGTGCTGTGACAATTGAAGAAGCTGAGGCAATTAATAAATCATACCCAAACTTCTATCAACACATCGAAAAGTTAGGAGCGTTGGTTTCTTAGACTTATAATACATTTGAACATTACTTTTAGTTAATATAATCTCCCGCAAGGGACTTCTGCATGAATAGTTTCGGACGAATTTTTAAGGTTACCATATTTGGCGAATCGCACGGCGAATCTGTGGGAGTAAATATTGATGGCTGTCCTGCTGGATTGCCGTTGAAAATTAATGACTTCTTGGTTGACATAGAACGCCGTAAAGGTGGAACCCAAAAAGGAACAACTCCTCGCCAAGAAACTGATTTGCCTATCTTTAAGAGTGGTATTTTTAATGGTTATACCACTGGTGCACCCATTACCATCATCTTCGAGAATAATAATACACGTTCTTCTGATTACCAAAAGCAACGGGATTTTCCTCGTCCTGGTCATGCGGACTTTGTAGCGCATCAGAAATATGGCGGCTTTGAAGATTATAGGGGTGGCGGACATTTCAGCGGCCGATTGACGGTTTGTTTAGTAGCTGTTGGTGTTATTGCCAAGAAGTTACTGAAAGGAATTGATGTAAAAAGCACTATCTTAGAAATAGGTGGAGAGCAAGATTTAGAAAAAGGTTTGCAGAAAGCTATTGATGCAAAAGATAGCATTGGCGGTATTGTAGATTGCAAGGTGAACGGGCTTCCTTTAGGATTGGGTGAACACTTCTTTGATTCTGTTGAGTCATTAATTAGTCATGCTGTTTTCGCTATCCCCGCAGTAAAAGGGATAGAGTTTGGTGTTGGCTTTGCTGCTGCTAAGATGTTTGGCGTTGAGCATAATGATACAATATCAGACAGTACTGGCAAAACAACCACCAACCATGCAGGTGGTATAGTGGGTGGAATTACCAATAACAATGAATTAGAATTTCGCATTGCCATCAAGCCCACTTCTTCCACGCCAAAAGAACAACAATCGCTTAATTGGAATACAGGCGAAGTAGAGCCATTCTCCGTAAAAGGTCGTCACGATTTGTGTATCGCCTTGCGTGTTCCGGTAGTGTTGGAAGCAGTAACAGCAATGGTGCTGACAGACTTGATGTTATTGGAATACAAGATTCCTCGTATCCTTCCCAAAGAAACACCTATCTATCATATTACCACCCAAGCTGCTTGGGAAGCAGCTAAGGAATTAGGCTATTACGAAGCTGATTCTTTAGATTCAGAAGGCTTTATCCATCTGAGCACTTCAGAACAGGTATCTGGCACGTTAGGACGTTTCTTTGCGGGGCAAACCAATTTGGTAAAACTGGTCATCCAACCAGAAAAACTTACCCATACATTAAAGTACGAGATAGCACCTTCCTTGAATGTGGCTTTTCCGCATGTGTATGGCGTTATCAATCTGGATGCAGTAACAGAAACAATCATTATTAACAACTAAATATTCCCCTTTAGGGGTTAGGGGCTATGCACAATCACATCATCAACGCAAGCATCCAGATAATTCCAGTGGTAACAGACAAGCATCCTTACGAATGGGTGGATGAAGCCATTGCCATCATCCAACAATCTTCGGTGAAATATGAAGTGGGTCCTTTTGCCACGGTATTGGAAGGCACATACGAGGAAGTGATGAAACTGATTCACGAAGTAAATGAGTTCCTATATAGTCGTGGTTGTAGTGAATGGATTACCAACTTACAGATTCAAATTCGCAGTAATGGCGATATTACCGGCAATGAAAAGACAGATAAGTTTGCGCAATAGACTAGCTTATTCCAAATACATGTTCCCATTAATTATTCCTCACTTATCTCAACAAAAAAGCAGCTACTCCCCCGTTAGGTTCATAGCTGCTTATATAAATTATCAATCCAAAACTAAATCTTACCTCTTTTTATCTCATCCACCACTCCAGGATCTAATAATGTCGAAGTATCGCCCAAGTTTTCTGTTTCTCCTTCGGCAATCTTTCTTAGTATCCTACGCATAATCTTACCGCTACGTGTTTTAGGAAGTCCACTTACAAACTGAATTTTATCAGGCTTTGCAATCGGGCCGATTATACGGGTTACTGTTTGCAAAATATCCTTGCGTGAAAGCACTTCATCGCCATGAACAGTACCTAGAATTACATAAGCATAAATACCTTGTCCCTTTACATCATGCGGATAGCCTACCACCGCACTTTCTATCACACCTGCGTGCATATTGATGGCATTTTCCACTTCGGCAGTACCAATACGGTGTCCACTTACGTTCAATACATCATCAACACGTCCAGTAATCCTGTAATATCCATCTGGACTACGCATTGCACCATCACCCGTAAAATATAAATTGGGATAAGTGGCAAAATAGTTGGTACGGCAACGTTCATGATCGCCATAAGTGGTTCTTAGGATTGATGGCCAAGGGGCTTTGATACACAAATTACCACTAACGGTTTCGCTGCCATCATCCAATACCTCATTTCCTTTTTCATCTACCAAAACCATCTGCACACCCGGCAAAGGCAGTGTAGCCCAGCTTGGTTTGGACGGGGTGATGCCTGCCAAATTACTGATTAACACCCCTCCTGTTTCTGTTTGCCACCAGGTATCTACAATAGGGCATTGCTTTTTGCCTACATGTTCATCATACCAATGCCAAGCTTCCTCATTGATGGGTTCTCCTACCGTACCGAGTACTTTTAGCGACGATAAATCCTTATCCTGCAATGGTCCCAAACCAAAGCCCATCAAACTACGGATGGCAGTAGGGGCAGTATAAAGAATATTAACCTTGTATTTATCTACAATATCCCAGAACCTACCGGCATCCGGATAAGTGGGAACACCTTCAAATATCAACGTGGTTGCTCCTGCACTCAATGGCCCATAAAGGATGTAAGAATGACCAGTAATCCAACCAATATCGGCCGTACAGAAATGTATTTGCGACTTTTTATATTGAAATACATTGATGAAAGAATAGTTGGTGTAAACCATATAGCCCCCACACGCATGAACCACACCTTTCGGCTTGCCTGTGCTACCAGAAGTGTATAAGATAAACAATGGATCTTCGGCTTCCATTGGTTCTGCTTCTATAAAATGGATGCCTTGCTCTTCTACCTGTTTCATTTCGTCTTCATACCAAACATCACGTCCCTTCAACATACTTATGGGTGTTCTGGTACGGGTTACCACAATTACTTTTTGTACGGTACGGTTACCAATCAACGCATCATCAATCACACTCTTCAAAGGAATATCCTTTGCTCCGCGAAATGCACCATCGCAGGTAACAATAAACTCCGCCTGTGCATCATATAACCTATCGGCAATGCTTTGTGCAGAAAATCCACCAAATATCACAGAATGTACAGCTCCAATACGAGCGCAAGCGAGGGTTGCAATAGCTAGTTCGGGTATCATTCCCATGTAAATACAAACCCTGTCACCCTTTTTTACACCATTGTTTTTAAGTACCTGCCCAAACTGACAAACCCTTTCCAATAGTTTGCTATAGGTAAGCAATCGGTTCTTTTCTGTAGGGTCATTGGGTTCCCAAATGATAGCCGGGGTATTCCCATGTTCCTGAATGTGCCTGTCCAAACAGTTTTCGGTAATGTTTAATTGCGCACCGCTAAACCATTTAATGCTTGGCTCGGTAAAGTTCCACTCGAGAACAGAATCCCATTTCTTTTTCCAAGTAAAATTCTCTGCAACTTCACTCCAGAAAGCTTCAGGGTTATCGATGCTTTTCTGGTAGGCTTCCTTATACGCTTCGTAAGAAGTAATCTGATGGGGATAAGACATAATCGCTAGTAATTAATATTGTTTTTTTAGGGGGTGAAGATAAAATGTAGGGGCGAATAATTACAAATGAATTTGGGATAATCCATATAAAGGGTTAGAATTGTAAAAATTGTAACAAAATGATTCTACCCGACTTAGTGATTGCCCCATCTGCCAAAGGCGGGGAAGGTGGTTTGGGGGTGTTTACTACCCGAGCTTTTGAGGAAGGTACGATTGTAGAAATATCTCCTGTGCTGCCATTAACCAAGGCTGAAAGAACCATTGTAGAAGCCACCAAACTTTACTATTACATTTTTGAATGGGGACCGGAAGAAGGTGCTGCTGCCATTGGGTTGGGTTATATCTCTATGTACAACCATAGTTTCGATTCTAACTGCGAATATGAAATGGATTTTGAAGAAGGAACCATGTCTGTAAAGACAGTGAAGCCAATAGCAGTGGGAGAAGAGTTATTTATTAATTACAATGGCGATGCCGACGATAAAAACCCTGTTTGGTTTGATGTGGTTTAGGTAGAGTGGAGACGTTTATTACAGATATTTCTTGGCAAGTATTGCCATTAAAAACTGAACAATCCCAATTGCTACAATCCAAATAATTGTTTCGGTTTTAGACTTGTTTATTCTGTCGGCAAGATCTACTTTTAGTTCAAGTAGGTCTTTTTTTGTTGCCAATTCTATTTTACTTTCTTCCACTTTCTTTTCGATTGCTATTTCAATTTGTTGTGTAAGTTGTTTTGCATCAACGTCGTTTTTAAAATACCTGTTGAGGATTTCATAAATCTGTAAACTCTGTTGTGCTGTCATTTTATATTTTTCCAAATGTACAGTATCAATGTTGTATTGTTAGATATAATATTACCACGCGGGAAACTTTACCACTAGGGTTGATGTTGACTAAAGGGAGTTTTGTAGTATAATCGATGATTTTTATTGTGGGTATCCAACTTATCCAAATCAGAGCATTAGATTTACTGCCTAAATAATCCTTGCTATGAAACAAGTATTCTTGTCCGTTTGCCTATCTATTACATTGTTGTTTTCTTTTTTTGTAGTTGATGCCCAATCGGGTACAGATTCTTCCCTCGTACATAAACAAATACCCATTCAAGCTTCCAGATGGTATCAACTGACGGATGCATCGTATGGGTTGGGGCAACTCTTTGATAGTGTGCTAAACGTAAGTGTAAACACTGGTTGGGGGAAGATAATCACCCATTACAACTCTTATTATCCTGTACTGAAAGGTGAGGTGTTGCAGATAGATAGCATAAGAATGTATGATTGGGAAGGAACATCATCCAGCAATCCCACTTATTTATATGCCATAGATAGCAATTGGAATAGTACAGTGTTGGCAACGTTTACAGGTACTACTTATGCCAATTGGGTAGGTCCGTACCCGTCTAGGCTTGGAACATTCAAGCTGGATACCCTTGCAACAAACATAAAATACCTTGTCTTATACAACGGCGACCAATATCCATCCGAACTTAAACTGTATGGTTGGTATAAGGCACCCGATACATTGGCAGCAGTGGCAAAACCATCCATCAAATTGAAGAATATGTTTGGGTTCAATGGCTTTGAATGGAACTTCGAGAATCCTTATACCAACTCTATGTCTGTTGATTCCAACTACTTTAAGCCTATCAAATCATTCTCTGGATTCAGACATTATATGGATTGGAGCAAACTGGAAAACACCAAGGGTAGCTACACCTACAACCCTACAACCAGCGGCAGTTGGAGTTACGATTCCATTTATATTGCCTGTAAGGCGGCGGGAATAGATGTGCTGGCAGATATAAAGACCATCCCTTCTTGGTTGGAAAGTACTTATCCTTCCAGCTTGCAAAACAATGAGGATGTGCCTGCCGAGTATGGCAATGATTTAACCCTTCCAGCATCCTATATTACGCAGGCAAAGCTGGCGTTTCAATATGCCGCGCGCTTTGGTAATAATACCCACGTAGATTCTTCTTTATTAACCGTAAATAGCACGCCCCGCTGGACTGCCGACCCAGTAAACCAAATTAAGATAGGCATGGGCTTGATAAAATATATAGAGTGCGATAATGAGCGCGACAAATGGTGGAAAGGTAGGCAGGCTTACCAGACAGGGCGTGAATATGCGGCTAACCTATCTGCTTTTTACGATGGAAATAAGGGAACGATGGGCAATAATGTGGGTGTAAAGACCGCAGATTCTACCATGCAGGTGGTGATGGGTGGTGTGGCCCTTACCACTACCGATTATTTGCGTGGTATGATAGATTGGTGCAAACAATACAGGGGCTATAAGGCGGATGGCAGCGTAAACCTTTGTTGGGACATCATCAATTACCATTATTATGCGTCTGATGCGCAGAATAATCCTTCCAGTTCTGCCAATCATGGTGTTGCCCCCGAGCTTTCCCTTGCCGATTCTATTGCAGGGGCGTTTTTAAAAACCGCCCATCAGTATGCCAAAGACATCCCTGTTTGGGTTACCGAATGTGGCTACGACACCAACCCTTGGAGTCCTTATCATGTAAATGCGGTAGGCAGCAAAACGGTGTTGGCCACACAGGCAGACTGGATATTGCGTACGTCTTTGGCTTATGCAAGGGCGGGCATCCAAAAGGTTTTCTTTTATGAATTGTATGATGATAATTCATCGTCTGGCGGATCTTATGCCACCAGTGGATTATTGAATAATGATCGTTCGAGACGCCCATCGGCAGACTATATCAAGCAGGTTAACGGTTTATTTGGCAATTATAGTTATGTGCAAACACTTAACACTTCCCCTATTGCCGATAAATATTCCCTGAACGATTCTGCTTTTATGTACACGGTTTACATGCCCACAGCCAGTAATCAGACTGCCAGTTATACGCTCAACCTAGGCAGTGCAGATTCTGCCATCATCTACACCCCAACCATTGGAAGTAATACCATGACATCTACCACAATTGCTACGACCAGTGGAAGCATAACCATCACCGCTACTGAAACGCCTGTATTTATTGTAGGATTTAATGCTACACCTTCTTTTATTGGAATGAAGAAAAAGGATGGAAAAGAATTGCTAGATAAATGGTGTATGCTAGAAAAGAAGTAAGGGCTGGGTTATTATGTCCTGTAATGGCTTGGTATTGTTAAGGAAAGTCATTCATTTACCCTAAGGTTGAAGCGATTTTCCCGAAGGTTGAAGCGATTCCCAGCACAGGAATTGCATTTTCCCGAGTGTAAAAAGCAGAAAAAGCGCGGTTAAAGGGTACTTCTTTTATAAAAAAAGAAGAAGATGTTTTATTATTAGCAATTTGCTCACATCTTTACTGTCAATTGCTAGCTGAATAAAATAGGCAACCAAATATTTTGCTAATATTGTTGGTCTGAAGACACAACGGCGAGTGGAGAACAGAAAACAAGGGCAGAAAAAATAATTATGATAGAAAAAGAAACATTCTCGAAGAGATTTGGTCACCATACGCAAAGGATAAAAGAAATAACTATTAGAGAAGATGCACCACTAGGTCTACGTCGTTATTTGCCTATTGCTTTTTATGAGCTTAATAAAAAGCCTTCAGATTTACGTTTTATTATTTGTAGATATTTAAAAGTTTCCCCTGATTATAATAATTGGTCCGAATATCCTAACATTGATGGGGAAGTATCTGAACTTATAGAAAGTTGTGATTGGTATTTAATATATGATATTATAGAAATAATTATAGGCGGTCTCGCTGGACTTGAAAAAGAAAAGTTTATTTATGACATTAATGATTACTTCCTTATAAATGGAATTGGATGGAAGATTATTGATGAGCAAATTCGAATAAGAGGAGATAAAGTTTTTGAAACCGCAATTGAGAACGTTGTAACAATACTTGAAATTGCAAAACTTAAAACAGCAAAGTCGGAAATAAGAGAAGCAATTATAGATTTATCTCGAAGACCTTTGCCTGATATAACTGGTGCGATACAACACTCCTTAGCTTGTTTAGAATGCGTTACTAGAGAAATTACTGGTGATACAAAGTCAACTCTAGGAGATTTAATGAAGAAATACCCAAATGTAATTCCATCTCCTCTTGACCAAGCTGTAACAAAAATTTGGGGATTTACATCAGAACAAGGGAGACATTTGAGAGAGGGGCAAGAACCTGAATATCTAGAAGCAGAATTAGTTGTTGAGGTAACTGCGGCAATTTCAACTTATTTAGGAAAAAAACTTACGGAAAGGAATCGTTTATAATTATTAAGCCTCCCCTCAATGTTTTATGGTAAATTGCATCTTTACAAAAGCACAATCTCAAAATATTTATAATGACAACAACGGCAATCAGAAAAAAATTACACGAGTTTATTGCTGAGGCACCCGATAGTAAAGTGAAAGGAATGTTCCTGCTTTTGGAGGATGAGATAACTAAAAAAGGAGCGTTTACTTTAACCTCTGAACACTTGAAAATACTAGAAGAAGAGAAAATGAAACATGAAAATGGAGCATCGAAATCGTATTGTTGGGATGAAGCAAAAGAAATGATTAGGGACAATAATAAAATTGACTAATTGTATAATCTTATCATTAAACACCGAGCAGTTTTAATGGCAAAAGATGCCTACACATGGTATGAAACCCAACTTGCTGGCTTGGGAGAATCATTCTTAAAAGATTTAGAACAAACAAATAAAAAACTACTAGCTAATCCAACCTTTTATACCACACTTGAAAAGGGATTTAGAAGAATACCTCTCAAAAAGTTTCCATATATAATCATCTATGAGGTATTGGGAAATGAAATTGTAGTTTATGCTATTTTTCATACTAGCAGAAACCCAGAAAATAGGTATAGTGATTGAAAATTTAGATTCAAAATTAAGTAGAACGGATCAACTTAAAATAATACATACAAAATGAAAGAAGATAAGCTTGCAGTATTGATAGATGCCGACAATGTGCCATACGCCAACATAAAAGAAATGCAGGAGGAGATAGCCAAAAATGTTACACCAACCATAAAAAGGGAAGTTTCGCTCTAAGCGAAGCCTTCCCTTTTTAAAAACTCAGTGTTTATGTCCTCTATAACTTCTCGAACCTGCTAGAAATACTTTGCGTATCGTTTCTTAATATAATAATATGACTGCCTGCTGCCAAACCTGCAATACTTATCTGATGGCTGTTGGATCCAGTGGTTGCATTGATGGTAACTTCCTTTACAACAACACCTTTTGCATTGACAATGCTCGCCACTAAAACGCCTGATTCCTTTGTATAAAAGCTGAGCGTCACATTATCCTTTGCAGGATTTGGAAACAATTTCAAGGCATTATCCTTACTGGTAAAATTAATGCTAACCACATTGCCATAAGTGGTCTTCCCGCTTTTATCCACTTGCTTAATGCGGTAATAGTTCAATCCTGTTAAAGGGGTATTATCAGTAAATCCATAATCTACCTTATCAATGCTATTACCCTTTGAGGCTATTTTATTAATGGTGGTAAACGTGGTTCCATCAACAGAACGTTGCACTTCAAAGTGATCATTATTTTGTTCAGTAAGTGTTGCCCAATGCAATATGGCAGTTGTGTTTTCCTTGGTTATGGTTAAGGGAAGGGATTTAATTGGCAATGGGTCTCCTAGGGATGTGCCAGATGCTTCCATGCGTACGTAATCGAACATGACATCGCCAATGGAACCTGTATTACGCATGGTAAGAATCACTTGATTGGCTCCTGCCTTCAATAGTTTTCCGTTAAATAACAATCGCATATCACCAAATGATCCATGTATGCCTTTTCTTACCTTGGCATTTACCTGATTGGGGGGGATGGTACCCGTAGTGGTATTGATATAGGTACCATTCACTTTTACTATCACCGCCGAACTGTTCGAAGCCGCAAAGGCAAGATACATAGCCGCCGTGTTGATGCCTGCCTTTGGTGCTGTAGTCAGGTTGAAGTTTATCTTCCATGCTGGTGCGGCAGTTTGGGCAGTCTTGTCATAATTCATCACAAAATTCCAGTCGGTTTTAATATCGCTCTGACCGATTGTGAAGTTCACACCAGTAGGAAACTCATCTGGATAATCCATAAACTTACCCCAATGTGTGCTAGGGAATGTATCACTTCTCCACCAATCCGTACCATGTTTGTATTCGCCGGCAGACCTGTCTGGAATCCCTATTTCCCATGCAGTGGGTGCGGTTCTGATGGGCGTCCATACCACATCGCCCAATGCGCTTGTACTGTCTGCCGCTACAGTCAGATAGTTAAGCTTCGACATTTGTCCGGCGGCACTTGAACCGAAGGCATAGATGTTATATTTACCTGGATGCACATGCGAAATAGTAAAGTTGCCCATACTATCCGTACGGATCCAGAACTGATAATTCTTTGCCCACATCTGAAAATCCGTGATGCCCGTTGAGGATTTCGGGGTTGCCGCCACGCCCACCCACATGTTTGCAGCAAGCACGCCCGGTGTTGTTGTATCGCTTATTATTAACTTGCCAGTTACGGTTCCACGTTGCTTTTCTTGGAGGTAGTTGGCATTGTTAAACCAAGTATAAGGCCAAGCAGATTGTTCGGCAAGGGCTTGTGTTTGTGCATCAGCCCATAAGGCAGACCAAGCGTTGGGTGTACCAGTGGGTACACTGTTGCAATAAATCAGGAATGGGCCATATAATTTCTTAAAAGTTTCTGCAGAATCCATATCTAAGTCCTTACCCATACCATAGTGTTCGCCATTCAGCATATTCAACATGGTAGAGCCATTGTGGCACATCAATTCCCTTTTCATAGGTCCGCCATTATAATATTCCTTGCTCGGTGCGGTCACCCAGATGCCTAGGTTCTTTGTGGTACTGCTCCATCCCCAAACATTAATGTCGCCAAAGTCTGCACTATAATCATACTTACACTCGTACATGTTCTTATAAATACCTGTATTAAGAAGTTCTACTTCTGGAGGTGCCCCTGTTACCGCACTACCGTTTGCCCAATCGCTATAGGTAGCCATTTTTCTATTACGGAGGCTATCCACACTCAACCAATCGAACGTGGAACCCGGATAACTTGCCATCCGCCATTCGCCACCGGGGTTTGCAGGGTAATTTGCGGGATGGGTAAGCATTGCAGCTGCATAAATACCTTGCGACCCTCTTGTCAACGAATAATAAACATCCACATCCATGGCAGCGGTGCTGGTATCGCCCTTCCATTTCATGTGCAATTGTATTTCAGCGTAATCTCCATTGGTTGTTGTGGAATCTGCGTTCAATGTATAGGTACAGCCAGAAGGGTTTTGGTAATTGGGCATATTCCAACTCCAATAAACCGACCCGCCTTTGTACCCGCCCGCAAGCATGTTGTACCCTTTAAAGCTATAATTGGTGATAGTTGCAGTAGACTTGGTAATAGTGGCCGATATGATGCCGTTGCTCATGGTAACTGTGCTGCCATTGTCTGTCAAGGTAACATTGGGGCCGCTACCTGTTCCGCCACCGGGAACATTTGCAAAAGAAATGTTTGCAATAAGGATAGCAAACAGCAAGAGAGCACAGCTTTTAATCATAATAACACGCGTTTGGGGTGAAAACTAGCCTAGTGAAAATGATAAACTGTTATACTCCATCCTGATTTCGGTAAACGCATCTAATTGATAAACTAAATGATATAGAAATGCAACTATCTGCTAGTTTCAACCAGTGATTAAAGGATTTTTAGGAGTGTATGTTTGGAAATATGATTGTTTAATCAAGATAAAAGAAAAGCTTAATCCGCAAAGGGATTACCAAAAGAGAGTGCAGCTGGATGCTGAAATAAAATATTTCAGCATCCAGTATCAAATACTGTTATCAGAATACATGTACTGTAATGCTGATGTACTTTGTTTGTACATCAGGATGGTGGTAGAAGCTGAAGTATTAATGTTGCGGATGATAGTATTTGGCTACTGTTTCGTCCATTACACTTTGTAGTTGTGCAATCCTGTTTTCATCGCTTGGATGCGTACTCAAGAACTCAGGTGGCTTCTGGCTACCGGCAAACTGTTCCATCCTATGCCAAAAATTTATGGCTTCGTGTGGATCATAACCTGCCAAGGCAGTAAATATCAGTCCATACTTATCGGCTTCGTATTCATCATTACGGCTAAAAGGCAACATAATACCATATTGTGTGCCCAAACCATAAGCGGTGCCAAACAATTGTTGTGTTTCTTGTGGTTTATTTGCCAAAGCAATAGATAATGCTTGCCCGCCAAACTGTTGTATCAACCCTTGGCTCATGCGTTCCTTGCCATGTTTTGCAAGTGCATGTGTTACTTCATGACCTATTACCACGGCAAGCGAAGCCTCGTTTTGTGTGATGGGCAAAATGCCTGTGTAAACTACTATTTTACCTCCTGGCATACACCAAGCATTGGCTTCGGAGCTTTGCACCGTGTTTATCTCCCATGCGTAGCCATCTAGTTCGCTTGTTCGGCCAAGGTCTGCATAATATTGTTTTACGGCCGTAATAATCTTGTTGCTCACCTTGTTTACGATAGCCGCATCCTTATTTCCCCCTCTTATGGGTACTACCTTATTGGTACTTATAAATTGTTTGTATTGCGTGGCAGAAGTACTCATTACCTCATCATCCGATACAAGGCTCAACTGACTTCTATGCGTAAGTGTATTGGTGGTGCAACCAATCAATATGGCAAGCGTTGTTATTATTATTGCAGGTGCCAAATACTTTTTAAATTTCATCTTCATAACTATCTTTTTATTATACAAATATAAATACCTCATTGCGTATTAAAGATATATCCAGTAATTTTATAAATAAAGCAAAGTATATCTACCCTTATTTGCCAATCGTAATAACTTTTATTGCTCATAAATTATTTTGTTCAACTCTTCGTCCAAGTTAACTTTTTCAAGCAGATTTTACAATTATTTCACATTTGTTTCTTGAAGATATGAATCAAGGCCGAGCCTAACTGGTAGGGGGATTTAGCGTGTTCAGGTTACAAACTGGTTTGACAGATACACATAAGTCTCCCGTAGGATGATTTGTGTGTATCTGTGATTTCTTCATAGTTAATACTGATGCCTTGGGGTTCACTCACGAATCTCTTATAGTTGTTTCGTGAGTGGAAACCAAGGCAGAGCGCCTTTCGCTACCATCTTCGCTGCTGCCTAACTGCTTGCGCATTTATGGAGATATAATTATTGATAAACCCTTATTATTGGCACATCAGTAAACACACCAACTGTAATAGAATCGGTTTGCATTAATCCTGTTGAGGAACTAATGCCTTTTAGCGCACCCATAAATGAACCACTTATTGTATTCCCCGAAACATTAGTGATTATTGTTTGCATATAAAAATCGGTCACGGGAGATAAAAGTGTGGCTTGAGGAATTGAACTCCAAAAATAAAAGGTTCCCTTGTTACTATGGTATGTAGCTTTTGCTATTAATGAGTCTGTGCCAGCACTACCCAAAGCTTGATTGAAGTTGTGTAAACTATCGCCGATAGAATAATCGGTATATCCAAAATACAATTCAGCCCTATTGAATTTATTTGACAAGTAGGTATATTTCACCCAAATACTCTTCGATTGTACGGGCATCCCTTCAAGCCGACAAGAAGAATAACCAATGCTTTGAACAGTATCTTTTTTGCACGCTACCATAACCAGTAATACCAGTAACACAATTACTACTTTTTTCATTATAATTTTATTTAAGGTCTTTATTAAATTTTCTAGTGTCTCATAAATCTCTTTTAGTTGTTTTGTAAGTGAAACCAAGGCAGAGAACTAGTAAATAATGGTGCAAATGTCATCTAATAAGATTTGAGTAATTGCAAAACTATTTTCAATATTGATTAAGAAACTCATTTAATAAATCATCATCTAATTTAAGAATTTCTTTTCCTAGATCAATTCTACCAGAAACTGTTGCACGCCCAGCTAAACTATATCTATAGGTTTAATCATCTATCTCACCATTAATATTTTCAAGGATAATTCCTTTTAATTCATTCAATCCATCTTGATAATATTAAATATACTCTTTGGGTAATACTGGATTTGATGGCTGATGTCTTTTTTGCTCAATCATACTTATACACCTGCCACTTGCCAAGCAAAAGGTAACGATGACCTATGAAAAGCTTCCACTTGCCAATGCGAGGCTTCCGATTGCCAATGGAAGCTTTTTGGTGGCTTTCTACTCACAACTTCCTATTTTCGTCAATCAAACAACTTTTATTATTGGCTATTTAAACTTTTTTAACGCTCATGGCTCAATGAGTACGCTATTAATGCTTTCAATTAAAAAAACAATACTACTTAATGAATAAGATTGCCCCTCTTTTACTGCTTTCCTTAATGACTTTAACCACTGTGTTTGCCCAGAAAAGTGAACGTATAAAATTCAACTTTAATAGTGATTGGAAAGTAAAAGTGGGCGATACCACTGGTGCAGACCTGCCATCCTTTAATGATGATGCGTGGAAGGGCGTTACGCTGCCTTATGCTTGGAATGAGAATGATGCCTTCAGGGTTTCGATAGATCAATTGGCTACGGGCATTGCTTGGTATAGAAAGCATTTTACCATTGATGAATCTAACAAAGGGAAAAAGATATTCTTAGAGTTTGAAGGTATCAGGCAAGGAGGAGAGTTCTTTTTGAATGGAAAGTCCATTGGTTTGAGTGAGAATGGCGTGATGGCTTTTGGATTTGATATAAGTAAAGACGTATTGTTTGGAAAGGATAATGTGCTTTCTGCTAAAATTGATAACGCTTGGAATTATCATGAAAGGGCAACCAAGAGTGGCTATGAGTGGAACGACAAGAACTTTTATGCCAACTACGGCGGCATCAATAAGAACGTTTATATCCATATAATGAATCCTGTTTACCAAACATTGCCTTTGTTCAGCAACCTTGGCACCACAGGCGTTTATGTGTATGCCGACAACTTTAATGTAGCACAAAAAACTGCCACCATACATACCTCTTCACAAGTAAGAAATGAAAGTGGAAAGGCGCAAACCGTTGGTTATGAAGTAGCCATTATAGATAGGGACGGAAAGACAATTCAAACTACTAAGGGAAATACTTTTTCGATTAATGCTGGCGAAACAAAAACTGTTGAAGCATCTACCAATGCCAATGGATTGAACTTTTGGAGTTGGGGTTATGGTTATTTATACACCGTGCAAACTACTTTGAAGATAGACGGAAAGGCTGTAGATGTGGTGAATACTAAAACAGGCTTTAGAAAAACAACTTTTACCAATGGGGTGCTTACCCTGAACGACCGTGTTATTCAAGTGCATGGTTACGCACAACGTACTACCAACGAGTGGCCAGCCATTGGTCTTTCGGTGCCTGCGTGGCTGAGCGATTACAGTAACAACCTGATGATAAAAAGCAATGCCAACCTAGTGCGTTGGATGCACGTAACCCCTTGGAAACAAGATGTGGAAAGCTGCGACCGTGTAGGCTTGATTGAAGCAATGCCGGCAGGTGATGCGGAAAAAGATGTGGAAGGCAGACGATGGGAGCAACGCAAGGAAGTAATGCGTGATGCCATTATATATAACAAAAACAACCCTAGTATCATCTTTTATGAGTGTGGTAATGCGCCAATAAGTGAGAAGCACATGGCGGAAATGAAGCAGATACGGAATGAGTATGACCCTACTGGTGGTAGGGCTATTGGTGCGAGGAATATGTTGGATAGTAAAGAGGCGGAGTATGGTGGCGAAATGCTGTACATAAACAAGAGTGCTACCAAACCAATGTGGATGATGGAATACAGCCGCGATGAAGGTTTGCGGAAATATTGGGATGAGTTTACCCCGCCGTATCATAAGAATGGTGATGGTCCGCTACACCAAGGGCAGGATGCCTCTGCCTACAACCGCAACCAAGACAGCCATGCCATTGAAAACATTGTGCGTTGGGAAGAGTATTATAATGCCCGCCCCGGTACTGGTAAGCGTGTAAATGGTGGTGGTGTTAAGATTATATTTAGCGAAAGTAATACACACCATCGTGGTGCTGAGAACTTTAGAAGAAGTGGCGGGGTTGATGCATTACGTATTATTAAGGATAACTATTATGCCAACCAAATTATGTGGGATGGCTGGGTTGACATTGAGCATCCGGGCATACATATAATAGGCCACTGGAACTACGAGAGTGGGGTAAAGAAGAATGTATATGTAATTTCCTCTGCCGATAAAGTAGAACTGAAGATTAATGGCAAGTCGATGGGCTTTGGCGTACGGAGCAACCACTTTCTTTTTACATTCAAAGACATCAAATATAAAGAAGGAACTATTGCTGCAACCGGTTTTGATGCTGCTGGCAAAGAACTATGTGCTACAAGCATGACGACCGCCGGTGATCCTGCTGCTATAAAACTAACTCCCATCATCAGTCCGAAAGGATTATTGGCCAATGGTCAAGACTTAGCATTGGTAGAGTTTGAAGTGGTAGATGCCAATGGCAATAGATGCCCTACGGCATTGAATATGGTGAAGTTTGATGTGAGTGGGCCTGCCGAATGGCGCGGTGGTATGGCACAAGGTCCTGATAACTTTATTTTGGCACAAGAGTTCCCTGTGGAGTGTGGCGTTAACAGGGCTTTTATAAGAACTACAACACAGGCTGGCAATATTGTTATCAAAGCTACATCAGGCGGATTGCAAGATGCAACACTTACCTTGACATCTTTACCTTTCTCTTCTAATAAAGGCATGAGTACTGCCATGCCAGATGAAGGACTTATGGGTAATTTGGCTAAAGGGCCTACACCTGCAACACCTTCTTACAAAATATCACGTAAGGCATTGAATATTGTAAGTGCTATTGCTGGGTCTAACAGTGATAGTGCCTATAAGAGTTATGATGATAATGAAGCTACAGACTGGGTAAATGCCGGAGATGTTTCTACAGCTTGGATAGAATATCAAGTTGAAAAACCAGACATGATAAATCAGGTATCCTTAAAGTTGAATAACTTTAGAACCAAGGTGTACAATTTGACTATATCTGTAGATGATAAGTTGGTGTTTAAAGGTGCCACCACCCCCAACCTTGGATATTTCACTGCATCCTTTGCTCCTACAAACGGTAGTAAGGTAAGGATTGCACTGGCGGGAGCGAGTACAGACACCCAAGACACAGGTGTAGAAGTAAATGGGAATAAACTAGATGATGGCATTATGCGGGATAACAAGGGTGGCAAAGGAAAGTTGAGCATTATTGAGGCAGAGATATATGCGCTGCCATAAGAGAGTTATAAATTATGAGATATGAGTTATGAGTTGATTGGCGGGTAATATAAAAGTGTTTAAACTCATAATTCATAACTCATATCTCATAACTAAAGGCTAGGTCTTGCTAGAATCGGCAATCATATCCATCATTTGTTTT
>JANYEU010000298.1 GCA_025362915.1 Chitinophagaceae bacterium
GTTTAATGTAGGTGTTGAATATTGATAGATAAAATAACGATACCTGTTCCAGAAACAATCAGTTGCCTGTTTTTTTAGAAGAAATGTGTCCTTCCTTCGTGAATTCATGCTTTTCCTTCACGAAGGAAGGTTGTTCCTTCACGAAGGAGTGTTGTTCCTTCACGAAGGAGTGTTGTTCCTTCACGAAGGAGTGTTGTTCCTTCACGAAGGAAGGTTGTTCTTTCACGAAGGAAATGTCTTTTGATGCTTAAAACCAATAGCTATGAAAGAATCTTCACTGCAAAATATTCAAGGCTCACATTATTTTGCTTAGTTGTATGTTTGTTAAAGGATTACTGTGCGGCCATCTACAAGGAATTGTTTTTATATATTTGAAAAGTACCAACAAGCACATCCCCATTTGAGTTGATTTTTACATTTTATAACAGAAGTCAGGAATAAGTTGAGTAGTAATATTGATTGCTTTACTTTCAGCTCTCAACTTTTGACTTTCTACTATCGACTTATAACTTTTATTAATCAATTAAATTAAAAACATGCCTTTAGCTAAGATTATTTGGGTGGATGATGAAATGGAAAGTCTTCAATCCCAGAAGATGTTCCTCGAAAACAAAGGATACGAGGTTACTACCTTTTCTAATGGCTTTGATGCCTTGGAATATATAAAAAGTAATGTGGTAGATGCTGTGCTGATAGATGAAACCATGCCTGGTATTACAGGCTTGCAAACATTGGTAAAGATAAAAGAAATAAACCAGAGTATTCCAGTAGTACTCATCACAAAGAACGAAACGGAAAACCTAATGGATGATGCCATTGGTAGCCAGATAGCAGACTATCTGATAAAGCCTGTAAACCCAAATCAGGTATTATTAAGCCTGAAAAAGATTATTGATAATAAGAGATTGGTCTCTGAAAAAACAACCACCACCTACCAACAACAATTCCGCAACCTTTTTACTGCCTTGAATAGTAATCCAGATTTTAATGATTGGATGGATATTTATAAGAAACTGGTGTATTGGGAATTGGAAATGGAAAAAACCAATAGTCCTGAAATGCAGGAGATATTGGCTTCACAAAAAGAGGAAGCAAATACAGAGTTTTTTAAATTCGTCAGTCGTAACTATACAAAATGGGTTAATCCTAAAACCATTGATGTACCCATCATGAGCCATACGCTTTTGCAGAATAAGGTATTGCCTCAATTGGAAAAAGGGATACCGGTTTTCTTTATATTGATAGATAATCTTCGCCTCGATCAATGGAAAACAATACAACCCATATTTGCTGAAAGCTTCAGGATATTGGAAGAAGAAACTTTTTATTCCATACTTCCTACTGCCACTCAATATAGCCGCAACGCAATATTCAGTGGACTGATGCCAATAGATATAGAAAAACAATTCCCGGTACAATGGAAAAATGATGATGAAGAAGGTGGAAAGAATCTGTTTGAAGAGGATTTCTTTAGGGCAATGCTGAAAAGGTTGAAGAAGGACAACCTGAAAGTTAGCTATACTAAAATTGTCAATCACCATGATGGGCAGAGTTTGGTAAACAATATCCATAATATGTTGACCAACGATTTGAACATTATTGTTTACAACTTTGTGGATATGCTGAGCCATGCCCGTACGGAAATGGAAGTATTGAAAGAGTTGGCGGGCGATGAGGCAAGTTACAGAAGTGTTACAAAAAGTTGGTTCGAACATAGTCCTTTGCACCATGCACTGAAAAAGATTGCAGATAAGAAATTGAAGTTGGTTGTGGCTACAGACCATGGTACAGTGCGGGTAAAGAAACCGAGCAAAGTAATAGGGGATAAACAAACCACTACCAACCTTCGTTATAAGCATGGGCGAAATCTGAACTATGAACCCAAGGATGTGTTGGTATTCAGGGATCCAAAAGAGGCGGGATTGCCTACACCGAATGTAAATTCTTCCTTTATTTTTGCCAAGGAAGATGGTTTCTTGTGTTACCCTAACAACTACAATCATTATGTAAATTTTTATAGGAATACCTTCCAACATGGAGGGATAAGTTTGGAGGAAATGATTGTACCGGTGATAAAGATGACGAATAAATAGTTTCAAGTTTCAAGTTACTGGTTACAGGTTTCAGGTTGCCAGTACTTGCAACCAGTAACCAGTACCCTGCAACCAATATTTAATTTTGTAAAATGAAATTTAACGAACAAAGCTTACAGAAACTAGAGGCTATACTATCGCAAAGTGATTATGTGGTACGTTATGAGAGGGGTAACTTTCTGAGTGGGTGGTGTTTACTGGAAGCAAAGAAAGTAGTGGTACTGAATAAATTTCTGGATGTGGAAGGGCGCATAAACACTTTGGTTGACCTCATTCCCCAAATAAATATCTACTATGATAGGCTGACTATCGAAAGCCAACGGCTTTTTGATGAGGTGAATAAGAAAGTTATCAAATCGCCGGATTCTTTTACCTAGCTTTGAGCGGTGAATCATACGCCCATATCAATTACTTTTCTCGGTACAGGTACCAGCAGCGGTGTACCAATGATAGGTTGCAAATGCGAAGTTTGTCAATCAACAAATCCAAAAGACAACCGCCTTAGAAGTAGCGTACTGGTAAAATCTGCCACTACCACCTTCGTTATAGATACTACCCCCGATTTCAGGTACCAGATGTTGCGCATTGGCAACGACAAGTTGGATGCAGTCCTTTTTACCCATCCCCACAAAGACCATACAGGCGGATTGGATGATATACGCCCCTACAATTATTTTCAGAAAACGTCCATTCATGTTTATGCAAACAAACTTACCGAAGAGAGTCTTAGGAGGGAGTATTACTATGCTTTTGCCACTGAAAAACTCGTAGGCTTACCAGATATAGTTCTGCATACCATTGATGAAACACCTTTTATGATAGGCGATATTGAGATAATCCCCATAAAGGTGTGGCACATGCGGATGACTGTGTATGGTTACCGCATTGGCAACTTTACCTACATCACGGATGCCAACAGGATTGATGCCGAACAAAGAGAAAAGATAAAAGGTAGCGAGGTACTGGTGCTGAATACCCTTAGAAGGGAGAAACACCTATCGCATTTTACCCTCGATGAGGCCATTGAGGTTGTACATGAATTGGGCATTAAACAAACATATTTTACACACATCAGCCATCAGCTTGGTCTACACAATGCTATTAATGATGAATTGCCCACCGGCATTTCTTTAGCTTATGATGGTCTCACAATAGAAATGAGGTAGCTGCCATTTTGAGAACAACCATTTAAAATGGCATTCAAAAAGATTATTAAAGATTACTTTTCCTTTTCCAAAAAGGAAGGCATTGCCGCTATTGTGCTTGCCGTATTGATCGGTGTTTTTATTGCCCTTCCTTATCTTATCAAGTCCAATAAGAAAAAGCCAGTGATAGATAAGGTTATGCTGGAAGAAATAACCAAACTGCAGTCTGGTAAACCAAACACTGATAGCCCTCACACCAGTTATAAGACTTACCCCAAATATTCGTCCCCCAATAATCAAGAGAATACAATTTTTGAACCCTTCAACTTTGACCCAAATACAGTTGACGAAGCTGGCTGGCACAAACTGGGATTGCGGGATAAAACCATTCATACATTAATGAATTATCGCAGCAAGGGCGGTCAGTTCAGGCAACCAGAAGATATAAAAAAGATATGGGGATTGCGCCCCGAAGAAGCTTCTAGGATAATTCCCTACGTACACATTGTAGGAATGGAAGCCTACAAAAAGAAAGAATATACACCCTATAAATTTGCCTCAATCAAACCGATGATAGTAGATATAAACACGGCAACAGTGGATGAGCTGCGCAATATTCCGGGCATGGGGAACGGATTGCTATACAGAATATTGAAATACAAGGAACGTTTGGGTGGTTTCTTAATAATTGAGCAGGTGAAGGAAACTTATGGCATGAGCGACTCTGCCTTTCTGCTGATGCAACCATTTCTTAAACTCAATTCGCCCATCATTACCAAGATAAACATCAATACCGCCACCGATTATGACCTTAGCGGGCATCCATATATAGAAAGAAACGTAGCAAAGGCCATTGTTTTGTACCGGATTCAGCACGGTAACTACCAAACGATAAATGACATCATGAAGATTGTTTTTATAAAGGAACCCTTGTTTCAGAAGATTGCGCCTTATTTGGCGGTGCAATAAAGTAAACCTCTTTTCAATCCCATCGGGAACAGGTTTGCATATCCCGAAACAAGCTAGATTTGTGATTGATAATTATCTACAAAAAGTAAGTTTATGGAAGAGTTTATGCTTTATATCCGCAATGCTGGCGATGCAAAAAATGCCTTATCTGCCGAGAATCATTTGGCATTCATTAAAAAAGTGCAAACTATATATTAGCAAACTAGAGGCTGCCGGTAAGTTGATAGCCGCCCAGCCCATTATGAGGGAAGGTGTGGTTATATCAAGAAAAGAAGGTGACTGGGCAAGTGCAGCCATAAATCCTACCAAGGAAGTTCAGGTGGGTTATTACCACATTTTGGCAAACGATATGGCAGAGGCGATAGAGATAGCGAAAGAAAACCCAAGTTTGAATATGCGCCTTCTGCAACCATTGAGGTAAGACCCATCAAGACAAAAGAAACTGAAACGAAATTTGTATATCCAACGGGCAGGTAGATACCTTTTATCATTTTGTCAATTATTTTGGAAGGGAAATAAACCACTCTACATGCTTTGAACCTCACTCTTCATGGTTTGGCGGTCAAACCTTGAATAGTGAAGTTTTGAGTGGGTATTTTGAACTTCAAACCATGAAGAGTAAGGTTTAAAATAGGTATT
>JANYEU010000301.1 GCA_025362915.1 Chitinophagaceae bacterium
TAAACCGCAGAATCTCCTTTTGCTTCTATTTCTTCTTCATGAATCTCTTTTAAAAACTGGTCTTTTAGGTGGTCGTAAAAAGAATGTTTGCTCATAAACTTCGACACCAAATTGGCACAAAGCGAAGCAAAGAGAATGTAAAAAATAATGTTGTGGCTATTGGTCATCTCTAACACCAAGATGGCAGAAGTAAAAGGGCTTCTGGTAACACCCGTTAAAAAGCCAGCCATTCCGCACAAGATAATTAGGTTAGTAGAGGAGGCTGCAAGGTGTAGCCAGCCAGCAATAACAGCTCCTACGCTGGCGCCAGCAGTTAACGCAGGCGCAAAAACACCACCCGAACCGCCCACGGTAAAAGAAAAGATAGGCCCTATAATTCTTAGTATGGGCATGTACCATTCCAAGTGTTTATCATTGGTAAACAAAGTGGTTATCATTATTTCCTTTCCAGAACCAAACAATCGGCTATCAATCAAGACACCAAAAGAGGCAATGACCAACCCGCAAAAAATGATGTAAATAATCTTCTGGTAGTTGCGTTTCATCTTTCTCTTTTGCTTGTTTATTAGCAAAATGGCATTGCACATTTCTGTACTCAACAACCCTGTGATGATGGCAACAGGTATGATTACAAGAATAATCCAAGAAGGGAATTCGTTTAACACCGGATAACCAAGGTATAAATACGGACCAAGTAGGCTGAGTGCGGTAAATCCTGCAAGTACTACACCCGTTAGCAAGGCTGATTTAAAGTAGCTAAGGTGAATTTTGGTCAGCTCTTCTATGGCAAAAACTATCCCTCCCAAAGGTGTATTAAATGCCGCGGCCAACCCTGCGGCTGCACCAGTAATCAGCATATTCTTTTTAGCCACCTTGGGATACCAAGTAGGCAGCCAGTCGTTAATCTTTTTAAAGATGGAGGCAGCTATTTGTATGGTTGGCCCCTCCCTGCCAATTACACCCCCTCCTAAAACCATCACCAAACTGGAGATTATTTTGATAAAGATTATCTTGAGACTAAGTAGACTGTTTACTTTATGATTGCTTTTAGGACTGGATAATTCGAGGGCGGCACTAACCTGTGGTATGCCACTACCTCTGGAAAATGGCGCAAACTTCACTACCAGCCACCATGAAACGATGAAGGTGACAGGTGTAAGGATAAAAAAGTACCAACTTGCCTGATGAAAAAGGTAAGCACTCGCCTTTTCGGCATAAGAAAATAGTTTGGCATATATAACTGCAACGATACCTGTAGCGATTGCTCCAACCCAATAAGGAATGGCATTCAATACATCTTTCTGTATATTATTATTACTAATGGCATTATATCTATGTTTTGCTTGCTGCCTAAGAGAAGATATTAAACTTGCCATATATTTTAAGCTGTTTTTAATATTAAAGTCGCAAATGTATGACGGGTGCAATGTTTTACGGCAGGTTGGAGCTGTCTTGTTTTTTATTATCTCTAAAATACCAATTATCTACTATAAACGAAAACGGCGTAATTAATACAATTACACCGTTTGTTTTTATGCCTTATCTGCTTTTTTGGAAGTACTCATAATTAATACAGGTAACAGTATCAGGTTGGTTAATGTGCCGACTACCAAAGTGAGAGAGGTGAGCCAACCCAAGCCAACCGTGCCACCAAAATTGCTGAAGCAAAAGATGATAAACCCAGCTATCAATACCAGTGAAGTGTAAATAATACTGATGCCCGTGTGCCTGATGGTTTGTATCAAGGTGGGTGTTACCTTACCATTGAAATTGGGCAGTTCTTGCTTGTAATTTATGAGGAACCTTATTGTAACGTCTATCGCAATGCCCAGTGCCACACTAAATACCAATACCGTAGATGGCTTTAAGGTAATACCAATCCAGCCCATTACTCCCGCAGTTATTATGAGTGGAATAACGTTTGGAATAAGGGAACAAACCAGTATCCTGAACGAACGGAACAGGTAAAGCATACACAAGGTGATGAGCAGGAATGCCCAACAAATACTATCCCGCAGCCCTTTTATGATGAAGGAAGACCCTTCTAAAAAGGTAACGCTGCTACCCGTAAATGTCACCTTGTAAGCAGCAGTATCAAATATCTCATGGCTTTTAGCTTCCAATTCTTTAAGGAAGATGGGGAGTTTTTGGCTTCCAATGTCTTTCATGTTTACACTGATGCGGGCAACCTGTTTATTGCTATCCACAAAACGACTCAACAATTTGGTTGCGGCATTATTGTTTGTTGTGGGGGTACTGCCACTATCGGGTTTTTCGGTGAGGTAGCTTCCCAAGAAAGCCATATCAACATCGGCAGGTGCGTTGTAACTGTTACTGTCGCCATCAAAATACGCCTGTTTGGCAAACTTCAATCCTTCCACAAAGCTCATTGGTCTGCCAGCTTCCGGTCTGTCGGCTATATAAGAAGCAAATTCATCAATCTTATTCATCGGTCGGGTACTGCGGAATAGCCCTTTCTTTTTCTTCGTATCCACCATAATTTCTAATGGCATCACGCCCTTAAAGTTGGTTTCAAACCACTTCAGATCAGTATAAATCTTATCATTTTTAGGCAGGTCATCAACCACAAAACCTTCGCTTTTCAATTTGAACAATCCAACAACTGAAAATAAGGTAATCAGTGCAGTAACGATATACACCCAGCGGGAATGGTCAAACACCCAACGCTCTATGTTTTCCAATACCTGCTCCAGAAACTTATTGTTCAGGTATCGTACATGTTTTGCCTTTGGCGCAGGCAGATAACTAAGAACAGAAGGGATAAAAATGAGTGAGATAACAAACAACAGCATGATATTGATGCCGCTAACCACACCAAACTCTTGTAAGAGCGCACTGCGTGTAAACGCAAATACGGCAAACCCAATGGCAGCCGCAATATTGCAAAACAAGGTTACTATACCCATACGCCCCACCATTACCTTGAGGGCTTCTTCCTTATTGCCAGTATCTGCATACGCAGTGTGGTATTTATTGAGGAAGTAAATACAATTTGGTATCCCAATAACAACAATCAATGGAGGAATCAATGCTGTTAATAAAGTGATTTTATAGCCAAAAAGAACCATGGTGGCCAGACTGCACACCACACCCATACCCACTACAAGCAGGCTCATGAACATGGTACTGAAACTGCGGAAGAAAAGAAAAAGGGTGATGGCAGATAATATGAACGAAGCAAAAATGAAGAGGTTCATCTCTATTTTTAACCTGTCGCCAAGCACCACACGTATGTATGGCAACCCACTAAGCTTTACGGTAATACCAGAATTTTTCTCGAATCCTTCAATGGGTTTCAACACTGAGTTTATCAATCTCGAACGGCTTTTACTATCGATGGTATCCTTATTTAAACTGACGGCAACAATGTAACTATTGGTTTGAGGATTATATAAAAGGCTTCTATAAAAAGGCAGTCCTTCAAAAACCTTCCTATCGCTGTCCAATGCGGCTTGGGAAGAATAACTGGTTTGGAAAATATGTTTGGTTCTGAATTTCCTTGCAGTAGTATCGTTTACAAGGTTTAAGGCATCAGGTACGCTTAGCACATCTTTTACGTCCTGTACCTTTTTTAGGTCTTGGTGCAATTGACTTACAGCATTAAATGTTTTCAGCGTAAAGAAATCCTTACTATCAATACCCACTACCATAGTGCTGGCATCTTCTCCAAACTTTTTCTTAAACGCCTGAAAGTCCAACAGTTTAGGATTATCGCTTGGCACAGCACGGGAAAAATCATAACTGATTTTTACATGTGCAGCTTCGTAAATGGCAAAACAATTGAAGACCAGCAAAACAAGTAATAATACAAGCCTATTCTTTAAAATGAATGCCCCTAAACGATACCACATTTTAGTTATGAATTATGAGTTATGAATTATGAGTTGGGGGTTTGTTTTTCTCCCTTTAGGGATGGGGTTACACAAACCACAAACCAATCAATTGACACACAATGCCTAATAATACACCCGAATAAATTTCAAGCTGTGTATGATCGCTTACCAAAAACCGGGCGGTACAAACCAATCCTGTAAGCAGTACAATACCCGTTATTGCGTAGCCTGTTGTTGCATGATACACAAATGCAAATAAAATGACTGCTGCCAAAGCCCCGCCCATCGCGATGCCGTGCAGGCTTATTTTTATATAATTATTAATGAATACGCCAAAAGCCGTAGCGGTGAATATGCCAAAATAAAAGAACTTCAATACAGACGGTTGATCGGTAAATGTTCTACTTAGATAATACATCCACCAATAAAAGAACATGGAAATGAAATAGGGGATGATGCGTTCTTTTTGTGTACGTAGAAAGATGCTATCGCTAAATTTTAGCCGCCATAAAAGGAATACAGAAAAGGCAGGGAAGAAAGCCGTCATCCAAAATACACTGAATATCTTCATCTTTAGCTGCCAGTCGGTGATGCCGGCAAACTCATAAGGGAACTGTTTTAGCAGATAAATAAAAATGTAGGTAGGAATAAATAGTGGATGCAGAACGTACGAAACGATTTTGGCCAAGAAAGTCAAAAGTCTAGAAGCCAAAGTTGAAAGTCTAAAGTCTAAAGTCATTTATTTAATTATGAGTGATAAATTATGAGTTAAAGAAAAATAGGACTATGAGATTTCATAACTCATAATTCATCATTCATAACTTATAGTTCTTTCCGTAGTCTTGCCACCGAAATATTAAGCTGCTCCCTGTATTTTGCTACTGTACGGCGAGCAATGTTATAGCCTTTAGCGTTCAGCATATCAGTCAAGAATTCGTCGCTAAGGGGTCTGTGCTTATCTTCCGCATCAATCATGTTACTGAGTATTTCCTTTACTTCTCGCGTACTCACTTCCTCGCCGCTATCCGTACTCAGGCTTTCACTGAAAAAGTATTTCAATCGGTAAGTGCCAAATTCAGTCTGTACAAACTTACTGCTCGCCACCCTGCTCACGGTACTGATGTCAAGCCCCGTTTTCTCTGCCACATCCTTCAATATCATGGGTTTCATGTTCAGCACATCACCCGAAAGAAAAAATTCTTCCTGATACCGCATGATGGCATTCATCGTCGATAAAAGCGTATGCTGCCTTTGTTGTATCATTTCTATAAACCACTTGGCGCTGTCTATTTTTTGTTTGATGAAGATTACCGCCTCTTTTTGTCGTTTATCTTTCTTGTTACCCCTATCATATTGCTTCATCATTTCCCGATACCCTTCGCTTATTTTTAGTTCGGGGGCATTGCGCGAATTGAGCGACAGTTCAAGCATCCCGTTGTTATTGATTATGTAAAAGTCGGGTACTATATAGGTTTCCGCCTTGTTCAGTTCGCCCACATTACCACCTGGTTTGGGGTTCAGCCTAATAATTTGGTGTATCACCTCTTTCAGTTGCTCGTCATTAATATCCAACCCGCGCTGTATCTTTTCGTAATGTTTCTTTATAAATTCTTCATAATATTTAGTTAGCACCTTGATGGCCAGCTCCACCGAAATCCCTTCACTTTTCTTTCTTTTTAGTTGAATGATAAGGCATTCCTGCAAATCCCTTGCTGCCACTCCTGGAGGATCAAACTGTTGTATGTCCTTTATCAGTTCTTCAATCTCCTTTTCATCCACCATTACATTCTGGCGGAAAGCAAGGTCATCTGCTATCGAGCTCAATTCCCTTCTCAGGTAACCATCATCATCCAGACTACCCACTATCTGTTCGGCTATCTTAAACCTGCGCTCATCCAGTTCCAACATGCCCAATTGGTTCAATACCAGATCGAAGAAACTGTTCTCCAATTTTATCGGCAAAGTCTGTTTATCATCCATTTCCGGATAATTCTCATCCTTCATCTTGTAGTCGGCAATTTCCCCGTCATCATCAACCACGTATTCGCTTACGTCAGGATTTTCATATTCATCCTCACTTCCGTCGCGGTCAAAATCCTCTTCCTCTTCGGTTTCAAATTCGTCTTTTATCTCATCATCTGCCTCTTTCGTATCCTCATCCTCGCCCATTTCCAAGGCAGGATTCTCCTCCAATTCTTCTTTTATACGCTCCTCCAAATTAGCGGTGGGCACCTGCAAAAGCTTCATCAACTGAATCTGCTGTGGCGATAATTTCTGTAAAAGTTTCTGCTGTAATGATTGTCCTAATGCCATGATTATATGCTAAAACAAAGAATAAATTGGGCGTAAAAATATGGATAATTGCAGATGTAGTATGCCTTTATTGATGTTGAAATAATTCTGGGCTATGAATATGTGCCGTTTCTTCCTGATGCAAACCAATAATGGAGTTTATTTGGGTAGGTTAGGTAAATCATGCTTATTCTGTATTATTAATATCCTACCCAACCGTATTCAAAGCGAGCAATTTATACTACCATCCTATAAAAGGTGATATACATGGAGAATCCGATTGTTAATAATATAAAGAAACAAACAAAAGTTTCCACTTAAAAAATAAAAAAAGACCTCACAGTGAGGTCTTTTTTTTGTACTATCTATTTCCTTTTATTTAAATCCTAGTTCACCATTGTAGATGCCGATGCTCCACCCGGACTAATGCCTGCACTGTTTTGTGCAAAGGCAATAACCGTAACCGACCCAACTCATAACTCATCATTCATAACTAACCACTACCTTAGTCCACCTTCACTTCCCAGTTGCCGGCATAGTCGGTTTCGTCTTTTACATATAAAAACAGCATATCGGCTGCGCCAAAATCTGCAAAAGTAACCACCGTATCATGGTGCTGCTGCACCACTATTGGCATTCCAACCATAGCACCGTTTAAGACGTGCGTTGCAAAGAAAGTGACCGGAAAATCTGATTTGTTCTTCAAGGCTGCTCGTTTTGGCAACCCGTTCGGCAATGTTTACACTTTTCGTTTCAAAATTTCCAAAATAGGTGTTGTAGGCAGTGGTAAGGGCGGTTATCTGCGGCGTAAAACGCCTGCAGGATTATTGGCAATGAGCGATGCAATGAGGTTTCGTAAAAACACTTGAAACCTACTGTCAATAATGTTTTCCTTATCAAAAAGGTCTGTGTAAAAAGCGTCAAAATGTGAAATTTCCATAAATTTAATTGAAGGAATGTGATTGAAAAATAATTGAATGAGTAAAAAGAGGCTGCGTTTAAGCATTTTTTATGCATCTTTCTACCAACGGAGACTATATAACTCGTTAGTACGTCATCTTTATACCAACGGAGACTATATAACTTGTTAGGACGTCATCTTTTTACCAACGATGACTAGATAACTTGTTAGGACGTCATCTTTATACCAACGGAGACTATATAACTTGTTAGGATGGCATCTTTATACCAACGATGACTATATAACTTAAATTCGTATAATCTTTTTGGGGAAGACTGCTACAGAGATTTGATTAATTGCCACTATGGTTGGTGGCGGTGGAAATAAG
>JANYEU010000315.1 GCA_025362915.1 Chitinophagaceae bacterium
CTGAAAACTACATTAATAAAGTACATGTGGGTAGTAAGATAAAGGTGAATCTTCCAGATATCAAGAAAACCATTGAAGCTACCGTAACCGTAGCAAGCAATCTTATTGATGCCAATAGCAGAAGTTTTTATGTGGAAGCCAAGATTCCTGCTGATAAGGACTTTCATCCTAATCAGATAGCCTTGGTTAACATACAAGACTATACAAATGCCAAGGCAATTGCGGTATCTGTAAACACCTTACAGAATGATGAAAAGGGCAAGTATGTGATGGTGGCTGCACAAGAAGGAGCTAAATTGGTGGCAAAGAAAAAACCTGTTACCATTGGTGAACTGTACGGTGATAAACTTGAAATTAAAAGTGGACTTTCTGTTGGTGACGTAATCATCACAGACGGTTACCAAGGATTGTATGAAGGGCAATTGTTGACAACCAAGTAGCTTCACCACATAGGCACATAGACATATAGGTTCTTTAGAATAAATAAGAAAACATAGATAAATGACTAAGAAGCACATTGACGATTTAACCTACTCAATGATAGGGTGTGCTATCGAAGTGTATAAGGAATTAGGTCCTGGTCTATTAGAAAGTATCTATGAATCTTGTTTTATTGAGGAATTAATAAGAAAGCAATTATCTTATAAGTCACAAGTGTATGTGCCAGCGGTTTACAAGGGTAAGGTATTAGGAACAGGTTTACGGTTGGATGTATTGGTAGAAGATGAAGTTATTGTTGAGCTAAAAGCCATCGATAGTATTCATCCCGTTCATCTGGCTCAGCTACTTACTTATATGAAGCTACTAGAAAAATCCAAGGGAGTTATTATAAACTTTAATTGTACAAACATTTACAAAGAAGGGCAAAAAACAATGGTAAATGAACTGTACACTTTTTTAGAAAAAAAACTAATGTGATCTTCTTTTTTCTTAATCCCACTATGTGCCTAATGTGCCTATGTGGTAAATAACAAAACTTATGAGTGTATTAGAAAATATAAAGGACAAATTCAAGGAGTTTGGCCCCACCACATGGAGTATCAATAACAGGACTCCAATCTATTTCTTAATCTTGGTTGTATCGCTATGGGGGATGTTTCAGTTTGCGACATTACCCAAGGAACAGTTTCCGGATATTGTGATTCCTACCATTTATGTACAAACCATTTATGTAGGTAACTCTCCCAAGGACATCGAGAATTTGGTTACCCGCCCTATCGAGAAACAGATAAAGGGCATTACCGGTGCCAAGATCAAGAAGTTTACCAGTACTTCCCAGCAAGATTATAGTGCCATCATGGTAGAGTTTGACACAGATGTAAAGACAGATGTGGCTTTGCAAAAGGTAAAGGATGCGATGGATAAGGCAAAGCAGGATTTACCTACCGACCTTACCCAAGAGCCTACCGCATTGGAAGTAAGCTTTAGTGAGCAACCAATCATGTACGTGAATCTTAGTGGCGACTATGACTTGGTTCACCTGAAGAAATATGCAGATGATTTGAAAGATAAGCTGGAAGATTTATCACAAATTACCCGTGTTGACATTGTTGGTGCGCCAGAAAGGGAGTTCCAGATTAATGTAGATAACTACCGTATGCAAAGTGCGGGCGTAACTTTTGATGACATCAGCAATGCTGTACAAAGGGAGAATATGGATATTTCTGGTGGTCTGCTTGATGTAGGCACCATGAAACGTAACCTTCAATTGAAGGGTCAATTGAAGACTGCTTTTGATATAGAAAAGATATTGGTGCGTAATACTTCCGGTAGCCCAATCTATTTGAAAGACATTGCTACCATCATTGATACTACCAAACAAAGAGAGAGTTATGCTCGCCTGGATGGTAAGAATGTGGTTACCCTAAACATCATTAAACGTAGTGGTGAAAACTTGATTGAAACCAGTGATGGGGTTAAGAAAGTGGTAGATGAAAGCCGTGGGGTTATCTTTCCTAAAAACCTAACCGCTGTTATCACAGGCGATTTAAGCATCAAGACACGTACCTCTTTCAACGATTTGGTAAACTCTATCATCATCGGTTTCATCTTGGTATTGATTATCCTGATGTTCTTTATGGGTGTAACCAATGCCTTCTTCGTGGCGTTGTCTGTACCGCTAAGTATGTTCGTGGCGTTTGTATTCTTGCCGGGGGCAGATATAATTGTAGGTACACACGTTACCCTAAACTTCATCGTACTCTTTGCCTTGCTCTTCGGACTGGGAATTATTGTGGATGATGCCATTGTGGTAATAGAGAATACACACCGCATATTTGTGGAAGGCAAGGGGAAGATATCTTCTAGCATTGCCGCACGTATGGCAGCCGGCGAAGTATTTGTTCCAGTATTGGCGGGTACGCTTACCACGCTTGCACCTTTCTTCCCCTTGCTTTTCTGGCCGGGCATCATTGGCAAGTTCATGGTGTATCTGCCTACCATGTTGATATTCACCTTGGCGGCTTCGTTATTGGTGGCATTCATAATGAACCCCGTATTTGCGGTTGACTTTATGAACCATGCCGATGATGAGGGAATAAAGAGAAAGAGTGATGTTTTCAAGAAACCATTTTTCTTATTCCTAGCTGCATCTGCACTAATACTTTATATATCTACCCTTTTCCCGCATACATCTAAAATAATTATTGAAATATCAGTAAATGGGACAACTGTAAATATGTTTTTTGCAAACCTAATTACATTAGCATGTCTATTAATGATATTTAACAGCTATGTACTGGATGATGCTATCCATGGTTTCCAAAACAGGGCTTTGCCTTGGATAATGAGTCACTACGAAAACTTATTGCGTTGGGCTTTGGATGGCTGGAAACCCGTTTATCTGTTATTAAGTACAATAGCCTTGTTCATTATTTCTTTTATGATATTCAAGGGGGGGATTGTTTCGGGTCGGATACCTATTACCTTCTTCCCTAAAGGTGATCCAAACCAGATATATGTTTACCTAAAACTACCTGTTGGTACCAATGTGGAATATACGGACAGTATTACACAGATGCTGGAAAACAGGGTGAACAAGGTATTGGGAACTGATAATGGAAAGAAGAATCCTGTCGTTGAAAGTGTTATCAGCAATGTGGCACTTGGAGCCAACGACCCAAGCAGCGGCGATAGAAGTACCCGTAGCGAACTGGGTAGGATTCAGGTTTCGTTTGTTGAGTTTGAAAAACGTAATGGTGTAGGCACAAGACCTTATATGGATTCTATCCGTAAGGAAATGAGGGGTATTCCGGGTGCGCAGATTAGCGTTGACCAAGAAAGTGGTGGGCCGCCAACCGATCCTCCAATCAATATAGAAATAGCGAGTGAAGATTTTGATGCCTTGATAAAAACAGCTAATTCATTAAAGAATTATCTGGATTCCATTCAGGTGCCAGGTGTTGAGGAACTTAAGATGAGTGTCGATTTAACCAACCCAGAAATCACGTTAAAGGTAAACCGTGAGCGTGCGTTGATAGAAGGTGTTTCCACTGCACAGATAGGTGTTGCCATCAGGACTGCCCTTTTTGGAAAGGAAGTATCCAAGATTAAGGAAGGAAAGGAAGAGTATAAGATTCAGCTACGTAACAACGAAATACAACGTAAAAACTTGGCTGAGTTGCTGAATATGAAGATATACTTCCGCGACTTTGCTTCTGGTGGTGCCATTAAAAGTATCCCGATCAGTTCTTTGGTTACGTTCGAGCCGTCGAGCACTTTGGGTAGTGTGAAACGTAAGAACCAAAAGCGTTTGATAGCCCTTGTATCTAATGTATTAACCACACAGGGTTACAATGCCACTGGTGTAAATCAGGTTTTGGCGGGTCATATTGCCAACTTTAAGGGCTTGCAGGATGGGGTAACCATCAAGCAAACTGGTGAAGGCGAGCAACAGGCAGAAACGGGAGCGTTCCTCGGAAAAGCCATGATTATTGCCTTGGGTGCTATCTTGTTTATATTGGTATTACAGTTTAATAGCGTTAGTAAACCCGTTATCATCCTTTCAGAAATCATCTTTAGCGTTATCGGGGTTTTCCTTGGTTTTGCCGCTACAGGTATGGAAGTTTCGGTATTGATGACAGGATTGGGTGTTGTGGGTCTGGCGGGTATTGTGGTGAAGAATGGTATCCTGGTAATAGAATTTACCGACGAACTCCGTGGGCGTGGAATGAAAACACGGGAAGCCATTGTGCAGGCTGGTAAAACACGTATCATACCAGTATTGCTAACGGCAGTTGCAGCCATCTTAGGATTTATTCCTATCGCCGTAGGTTTCAATATCAACTTCATCACGTTGTTTAGTGAGCTGAAACCACACATTTTCTTTGGTGGAGATAACGTGGTATTCTGGAAACCATTAAGCTGGACAATCATATTTGGTTTGGCATTCGCCTTCTTTATGACCCTGATTATTGTACCGAGCATGTACCTGATAGCCGAGCGTTTACGCCGCCCAATGCGCAAGATGTATGGTGGCAAATGGATTAGCATGATGGGCATACCGCCACTTACATTGGTGTTCTTGTTGCTGATGCTGGTTACGCTTATCGTTCAAAAGATAAAGCATGTAGGCCGTGCCAGAAGATTGAGGGATAATAAAAACGTCAATGATGCCTTTATTGGTAGTTGGTTTTAATTGATAGGTTATAATTGATAAATAAAACGCCTGACTTTGTAATGAAGTCGGGCGTTTTTTTAATTCTTCAGTAATTTGGCTACAACAAAGTCGCAGACGATTACTTTCCTTTTGCCCATGCCTCAATCAATTGATAAGCATGTGCTTTGCCTTCGGTAAGAGATAATTTCTTTTGTGGGGGAGTTTTGGATGCGGGTATTTGTTGTAATTGTTCAAACTTTTGTTCTTCCACAATTACATATTTCTTTTTATCGATGGTAATCCGCTCCATAAAATCATTTTTGTAAAAAATACACATTCCTATTCAACCTCGCAATACAATATTCTAGACCAGTAACGCAAAAAAAGTGCAATCCTACCTTTATTTAACAACCAACTTCCCACTTGGAATTAAGTAACAATAAGGCACATGACAGAGTCATGCGCCAGCACCCAGAGATTCATGGGCTAGATGGGAATTATATCACTTCATTTGCTTTTACATAATCCTTTATTGTAGGCAACAAAATATTTCAATCATTTTTTATAATAAATCCTACAAAAAGCCGAAAATCCACTCAAAAAGCCTCTTTAAATGTTAAATATTTGTTTATGTCGTTCATAAATGACTTTCCCAAGGCAACCAACCTATGCCATACATTATTATTTATCAAAGTCAGCTCTTTTTGTATAAAACCGTACAAGATTGGTGCTCCGCTTGTCAGGTTTTATGAAAAGAGAGCTGACTTTATGTAAAACACTGCTGACTTTATGTAAAATACTGCTGACTTTATATAAAAGACTGTTGACTTTATGTAAAAGACTGTTGACTTTATGTAAAACACTGCTGACTTTATGTAAAAGACTGCTGACTTTATGTAAAACACTGTTGACTTTATGTAAAACACTGCAGTCTTTATGTAAAACACTGCTGACTTTGACCCCTCCTGAAATTACTTGACAGTTTTTGGTGTTAATATCAATATTTGTTTACTGTAATTTGGGCTATTGCCTATGCAAGG
>JANYEU010000341.1 GCA_025362915.1 Chitinophagaceae bacterium
AATGTTTAAAAGATTTACCTCATGGAAAAATTTGTATACCTATACTTTTAAATTTATGAACACATTTAATGATAACGAAGGGCAATTCTCTCACAATTGCTTTATGCGGCAGGCCTTGCGGGAAGCAGGAGAGGCTTTTGCCAAGGATGAAGTACCGGTGGGTGCGGTTGTGGTGCTAAACAACAGGATTATTGCGCGCGGGCACAACCAAGTGGAACTGCTGAACGATAGCACAGCACATGCCGAGATACTTGCCCTTACAACCGCCTATCAGGCAATGGGAAGCAAGTATTTGCCTGATGCCACGCTGTATGTAACTGTGGAGCCGTGCCTTATGTGCTGCGGAGCGATGTATTGGGGTAAGATTGGCAAGATTGTTTATGGAGCTAGCGACGAAAAAAACGGGTATCAGCATTTTACCCCAAAAAATCCTTTCCATCCCAAAACTGAAATCATAACGGGGATTTTAGCCAATGAATGCGCCAAGCTAATGAAGGATTTTTTTAAGGCGAGAAGGTAGAAAGTAAGACTTGAGAAAACCTTATACATAAAAAAGCGGGCATCCGTTTCAAGGTGCCCGCTCAAATTATAACGCACAACTAGTCTATACGTTTCCCTTTACTGCCACAGAAATAGTAGCACTCCAATTGCCAATCTGTAGGTTTTTTAAGCGATAGATAATCTTATATTTCCAAACTACTTCCACACCCAATGCTGGCAAAGCCGATTGGTCAGTAAAATCGGAAGAGGTACTCACATTATGAAAAACAAAGCCAGCCCCAATACCCGAATCCTTCCAAACTTCAAAGCCATCATAACCATTTAATACGGTGTGCAACATGGGATGCCCACCACTCATCGATTTTAATGAAAGGTCTGGCGTTCCACTTGCCAATGAAACAACAGTAGGATCTTCAAAAAGACCCAATGCCTTGGCAATATCTTCTGTCAGGTTCCCAGAATTTACACACACTTGGGCTATTTCCCTTAAAATACCTGCCACATTTGCATCACAAATAGGCGGCGGGGCAGGAGTGGTAGGATAAATAGTCAACACGGGCAACGCACCCAAAACATCAGTGCCATGACCATGCAATACCAAATTTTTATAGCTGGTAAAAGTGCTGGATACTGTATGAATTTTACTTTGCATGTCCAGTACAAAATCCAAGAATAAACTTCCTTTATCCAACTTATCAAGCAAATTGGTTGGTACTTTTAGAAGTGCTGCGTAGGTTGTTGAATATCCATTACGAAATTTATGTAGTTGCGCTGCTAACTTGTCTTCTGCGCCTTCAATTAATATTTTCATAACTGTAGTTTTAAATACCCGGATTAAAGGGTTTTTGTGAGTGAATAAGCTTTTAAATTGTGCTGTTTGGAAAGTAATTACTGTGCTAATGACTTTGATTTCGGTAGTAATGAAAGTAATTACCTTCCTAATGAAAGTGATTTGGAGGGTAATGAAAGTAATTACTGTCCTAATGAAAGTAATTTGGAACGAAATCAAAGTGATTACTAACCAAATGAAAGTCATTTGGAGGGAAATCAAAGTCCATACTACCCAAAAAATTGTAAAATGTAAGTTTTTAACGAAGATGAGGATATGCAGAAACAGTCTTTCTAAATCATCCTGTTTCTCCGACGTGGTAAAGTTATAGGTATTACTATTCTTTGAAGATTTATTTTTATTTTAAAAGATTTATTGGGTGATGGAAAAGGTTTATTATTGTATTGACGAAGAGGAACGGGTTGATATTTGTTTATAAGACTCGCCGTTGTTATGTCTTTTGACCAACAACTATAATGGCGATTAAATAAAAATAGTTACCAATATTCTACTTATGTTGTTGGTCAAAAGACACAACAACGGCGAATGGGGAACACAAACAATGGAAAAAGGTGTATCATTGTACTGTAGATACGTGAATTAGTTTTAAAAATTGAATTCCAATAAAACAGACTCTAACTATTTTCATTTTTAACCTTAGAAATATGAATACACAAGAACTTTTAATTCTTTCTTTTTTTGATAGTACTAACCCTAAAGAGCTTAATAGTAGAAATTTAACAACAGAAATGATTGAAGCAGGAATAGGTTGGAATGTCGGTTCTAGTTTTCAATATCAAAGTTTAATACATCAATTAATAAATAAAGGCCTACTTGAATCATATAAAAATCCTTCAAGTATTACAAAAGGAACTTCTGAGGCTTTTGGAAAAGAGTTGCTAGTTCTTTCAGATAAAGCGGTACAAATATTACAGAGAGAAGAATCAAAAAGAAATCATGAAGCATTCATAACAGAACTACAATTTAATAAATTAAAAACAGAACATGATTTATTGTCCAATCAACTTGCCGATTATAATAAAACTAAAAGGCTAGCAATGTGGGCAATAATTATTTCTGTTGTATCAGTCCTAGTGGCAATATTGTCATTACTAAATAAAAAATAAATTCTAATACTTCTACAAGTTTAAACGTTCAGCGAAGCTGGTACTTGGGTTTATCAGTCGAACCTGTTTGTAACTGGAATACGCCTAAATCACCGCTACCGCACGCCAAATCAGCGTTTCAAACGGACTCGCTGCTACCGCGCCATCTGTGACGCGTAGCTTCGCTAAGGTGGTATAATGAGAGATTTACAAATGAAACACTTGCCTAGCTTCAATAAAAGAATGCAAAGAGTAGTTTGCACAGTATATTTGTGTATCCTTTTGAAAAACATGGGGGATGAACTTAAAAATATATGACATGGGCAAGATAATAAAAATATCAAAGACAAATTCTCCAGAACAAACCCTTTTAGCACTTAAACTGCTGGAGAAGAAAAAGCAAGCCCCTAAAACAAAATCATTAGCAGAATTCTTCGGAAAAATGCCTGGTGTTTTTGGCGATGGATTAACATACCAAAAACAAATGCGCA
>JANYEU010000355.1 GCA_025362915.1 Chitinophagaceae bacterium
GCATGTCCTCAACGTCGTGGTGTATGTACAAGGGTTTATACAACGACCCCCAAGAAACCAAACTCTGCGTTACGTAAAGTTGCCAAGGTTCGTTTGACGAACAAGATAGAGGTTATTGCAAATTATGACCCTCACCAGGTATATATGCAATAACCTCTATCTTGTTCGTCAAACGAACCTTGGCAACTTTACGTAACGCAGAGTTTGGTTTCTTGGGGGTCGTTGTATAAACCCTTGTACAAACACCACGACGTTGAGGACATGCGTCTAAAGCCCTTGACTTACTTTTAGCCCTGATAATATCACGACCTTTTCTTACTAACTGTTGTATTGTAGGCATCCTTAACCTTATATTTTTTTTCGGACGGCAAAAGTAACGGGCTACAGCGGAACTTCCAAATAAAATAATTGATAATTTAAAATAAAGTTGAAAACAGGCTGTATCCCTGTTAATAACTACAGGGGAAAGCTTTTTTTAGATGCCCACCATCCATCCATGGGTATCTGCTGCCTTACCAGTTCTAATATCATCCAGCCTGTTCTTAAGCTCTGGAGCTACTTTGAGGTTATCTAAATTGAATGTAAGCACTTCGTCCTTGTATTTTAATTTCTCAATTAAAGAAATTGTAACTGCCGTACCGGTGCCAAATGCCTCCTTCAATGTACCCGCCTTATAAGTTTCAATCAACTCATCAATACTGATCTTACGTTCTTCCACTGTCAGTCCCATTTCTTTAAGAACGGTTATGGCACTGTCTCTGGTTACGCCCTCAAGTATGGTTCCTTCATCCAAAGAAGGTGTAACAGCGGTATTACCTATGATAAAGAATACATTCATGGTACCCACTTCTTGCAGCCATTTGTGCTCAAACGCATCTGTCCATAATACTTGATCATACCCTTCCTGCTTGGCAAGCTTTGTAGCCAAAAGGCTTGCCCCGTAGTTTCCTGCGTTCTTGGCAAAGCCCACCCCACCTGGAGCAGCACGTGTATAAGTTTCCTCAACCACTATTTTCATCGGTGCGGCATAATAGGGGCCGGTTGGGCTTAGTATGATAATGAACAAATAGTTCTCAGATGGTTTCACCCCAATTATTTCATCCGTGGCAAACATAAAAGGCCTGATGTATAATGAATGGTCGGCAGCAGTTGGTATCCACTCCTTATCAAGCTCAATCAACTGTTTCATGCCATCAATAAATATCTCTTCGGGTACAGCCGGCATGCACATCCTTTCAGCAGAAATATTAAAACGCTTAAAATTATCGTAAGGGCGAAAAACAAAAGCATCACCGTTCTCGTAACGATAAGCTTTTATCCCTTCAAAAATAGATTGCCCATAATGTATTGCCACGATGGAAGGTTGCAATGAAAGCGCTTCATACGGTCTTATCTCTACACTTTGCCAGTCGCCGTTTGCATACGTGGCGACCAACATGTGGTCTGTAAAATTCTTACCAAAGGGAAGATTACTAAAATCCAAATCCTGTAGCTTACTTTTTGCTACTTTCGTTACGTTTAAATTCATTGTTTCTACCATGACAGTACATTTATTGCAAAGAAACTAAAAAATAAAGAAAAAATTTCTACTAATATTGTAAAATACCATGAGTTTAGACAAGATACAGCTTCCAGATTTTTTGATACCCAGTTTTTTTAAGAATACTTTAGTGGTTACACAAGAAGAAATCCCTTCAAAAAATACAATACAGCCCATTAAAATCAAGCAAGAGGTACCACCTGAATCCCCCAAGATTGTAGCAGAACCTGCGAGGCTTTCATTTCTGGGAGGGAATAAAAAGCAAATCTCCATCATTGTAAAAGACGAGACTTCGGTTTATCTTAAAGATGAATGGCTGCAACTATTAACCACCATCCTTGGTGCCTGTAAGTTAACCATCGATGATGTGGCTATCATCAATCATACAAAAACACCTGTTGTTTATGCTTCCTTGGCTACCGAAACTGCCCCATGTTTCTTGATGCTTTTCGATGTAACCAGCAGCGATATTTCCTTGCCATTTACCATTCCTCACTATCAGATACAGGATTTTAACAACAGCAAAGTATTACTTTGTCCCTCTTTGGCATTGATGATTGGCAATACAGAAGCGGTAAAACAAGAAAAGACCAAGCTATGGATGAGCCTGAAGAAGATGTTTGGGATTTGAGTTGAAAGTCGAAAGTCAAAAGTAGAGAGTATAAAGTTTAGTAGCTCCTTACGATTCCCGATTCTAGCGATTGACGTTTTTAATTATTCATAACTAAATTACATGCGCACACTAATATTTGCAACTAACAATCAGAATAAGGTTAACGAGATAAGGAAGGTTACCGAAGGCAAGTTTAATATCATCACCCTAAAGGAAGCGGGGATTGATATTGACATTCCTGAACCGCACGATACATTGGAGGCCAATGCCACAGAAAAATCTACTGTTATTTATCAGCTGACGAAGCAGGATGTATTTAGCGAAGATACTGGTCTGGAAGTAGTTGCATTAAACGGTGAACCAGGTGTAAAAAGTGCCCGCTATGCTGGAGAAGGAAGGGACTTTCAAGCGAACGTAGATTTACTTTTACTAAACTTGGATGGCATCACAAACAGACAAGCGCAGTTTAGAACAGTGGTTTCCCTATTATTGGATGGCAAGGAATATTTGTTTGAGGGAATCTGTACAGGAACCATCATTTCAGAACAACGTGGGAGACAAGGCTTTGGCTACGACCCTGTTTTTATTCCCGAAGGTTCAACCAAAACATTTGCTGAAATGACGATGAATGAAAAGAATATTTTCAGCCACCGAAAAAAAGCAATCAGCAAATTGATTGATTTTTTGGCGCAAGTATAAGAGCATTGTTTAGGAAAAGGCTGTATTGATAGACGCAAATTAAAGACAATGCGGGACTATAAAACACTTGTTTGACGTTTAAACACCCCCTTTTTGTCTTTTAAAGGAGCTTATGAGATTCGGTTGAAGCTTTTTGCGCTTGCCCGTCTCGTCTCACGCCGACCTTGTTCGATGAAACAAGCAATCCGTTCGTTGAAACGAGCAATGCGTTCGTTGAAACGAGCAACGCGTTCGTTGAAACAAGCAATGCGTTAGACGAGACGAGCAGCGCGTTAGACGAAACGAGGCATTTAGGGGTTGATACGAGGTACTCATAAAAGGCTACAAAGTACGCGTTCGTTGAAACGCGGTCGGCGTAAGACTTCACTTTTTAATAAAAAGGGCAACTGATCCTGTTTATACAACTGGCACGAAAGGCCGGAATAATAAGCGGAGCCATCAAAGACCACTACCAACAGCTATAAAATCTATAATATCTCCCCCGCCTACTGCAACCCATCCACACTGATGGATACCTTACCATCGGCAGTAATCATGGTTACAATGGCGTTGGGTGTAAGTGTAATCTTTTTCGGGGTAAGTCCATCCACCCTTCCATTTACCCTCACCCCTTTTGCCGGTTGGTAGTTGTTCAAGTAATTTTTCAGCGTGGCATTTCCTTGGTTTAGCTGGTCTTTTATGGAGTATCTGCAACTCTCTTTTATTTTTTTGGCAATGCGCCCATGCGCCACCCAATCACCCATTTTCAATAACCTGCTTTTAGAATCAAGTACAAAGTCCACCTGATCCAAGTATACCTCCTGTTTACTGGTATCGTATGCAGGTATACCAGAAAGGTAGAATGTTCCATTTACTGAGCCTGTCATAGCAAGTTCTACAATCATCTTACCATCCTTACCCCACAATGCCACATCGTTTACCGTTACAGACTTACCGCCAGACTCAAACACTTTTCCTGTAAAGTTCTGTTTCATCAAGGAAGCCGCAGATTCATAAGTACATATACCCGCAACGCTTACGCCAAAGTCGTCAGGTAGTTTCTCTGCTGAAAGCAATATCAATTTGGTCTTATCAAAACTTAGCGTAGGTTTGGAGTTTACTGTTGTTTCCAGATATGCCTTCATTCCCATCACAATACTTATATTCTTATTGGCAACCACGGCTTTGTTGGTATACAACTCCAATGGCTGCATGGCAAACCATACATGATAATCGTTATTTACCTGCACAGGCTTACTCACCTGCTCTAAGGCGTTGAGTAGATATGGCTTTATATCCAACGATTTCTCAATGGCATCATCCACCATTTTGCCCACCCTTCCCTTAAATAAGGCAATGGCAGGATTGATGAGTAGCGTAATTGGAATATCCTTGCCAGCAATAGAAACACTTGGCGATTGTACCCAATCGATACCGTTTATCTGTGTATTGGTGGTCAGTTTCCAATTGCTAAATGTAACAAGACTACTCAATCTAACATTGCCATTCAGGTTTAATTCTTTGGTATCATATAGCGACACGCCAAATTTACTGATACCATACCGCACCCTCACCCATACTTTCAGGGGTAATACCATGGTAAGTTTACCATCCTTTTCATCTATCAATATGGGGGCTTGCTTCCATACTTTCATCATCAAGTTATCATCCTCTATGTTCTCATCATCATAAATAAGTCCGTTGAGGTACTTATTTGTTTGGGTTTGTAGGTCTGCCACAGATACTTCCACTGGCAAATTGAGGTACGAAGTCTGTTTATCATACACCACATTGGTGTTATAACTTGGCGCTGGCTTGAGGGCTTCAATCTTTTGTGTAGTGCCGCAACCAGAAAGCCACATAATAATAACGGTAAGGGTGGTTAGTTGTAAAATCTGCTTCATCTTGCTCTGTTTGCCGCAAAAATAGCTTTCGGCAGCTTATTCTATCGTGATATCCATTAATCATTGGTTAAAATATCAAAAGTCTTACTATAAAAACACATTCTGCTTCCTTATGAAACCATTGTGTATTGTGGTACAGTTGTAACTATTATATTTGCTGCCCCTTTGACAATGGATCGCTAGCTCAGTTGGTTTAGAGCACCACGTCGACAACGTGGGGGTCACTGGTTCGAACCCAGTGCGGTCCACAACCCCCACCCTATTTGCATTATAGCAATCGCTTCTACTTCAAACAATTTCCTACCAATTTTGTACATTGATTATAGGCGGTGCATTTGTATCTTCCTAAAAATAATCTTAGTATATGCGTATCGTAAACACATCAACAGCAACTACCAACGAGAGTAAGGTACGTTTGATAGCCTTATTGGTTTTCATTTCTGCCGTCATCTATCTATATGTCAACTTACTATTCATACCCATATTATTGGTAGTAGATTTCTCGCTACGTTCCTTCGATTTAAGCAGGTACAGCCCCTTTGCCATCATCAGCGATAGGCTGATAAAAGCATTCAAGCTGCCCATAAAGTCTGTTTATCTTCCCCCCAAACGTTTTGCTGCAAGGATTGGGTTATTGTTCAGCATAACCATCCTTACCCTTCATTTGCTAAGCATCAGTACTGTTGCAGTAACAGGCGTACTTATATTCTTTGCGGCACTGGAATCATTCTTAAGTATCTGTGCAGGCTGTTATGTATATAGTTTCTTGGTTCAGATAAAGGTTATCAGATAAGGTTGCTGGTTACTAGTTACTAGATACTAGTTATTGGTTGAAATCAAAATCCCAATAAATCATTTAACTTTTATTATACCCATAATAAAGATTGTATCCTTATCTTCCGAAATCATTTACTTATGTAGATTTTGTTATAGGGTATTAGTCATAGCTTTCGACTGGTAACTGATAACTATCTTGCAATATTTTGCCTATGTATCGAAAACAACATACTATCATTCTTAGCCTTGCGGTTATTGTACTGCTTTGCCTAGCATTTACGAGTATATTAAACGATGAAGGGAAGAAGCCTGTCCACATTCCGCCAAGTGTTCAGCGTAATGGAGACTCAAAAAAAGGGTACACATACCTTACCACGGGCGATTACCTTAAAAGTGGCATCCCTTACAGCTATTACAAATTATTCAATCCAAAGGATCATCATAACTACCTTAACAGAAGTGGCAAGAATGCCCTGGTGTCTTATGCCTACAACGTTGTAACCGCGCCAAACAAGGTTACTGTAGTGGTGCCCACCTGCCTGCAATGCCACGCTCAGGTGTTTGATGGAAAATTGTACGTGGGACTTGGCAATACATTTCACGACTTTAGCAACATTGCCGCTGCAAACAATCCTGTAAGTGATTTTATGGCGAATGTGATGCAGACCATCACCCCAAAACAGTATGCTGCCGCATTGCCTATTTTTAATTCCTTCGATACCGTACTACCGAGTATGCAAACAGAAGTGCGTGGTGTAAGCTCTGCCTATAAATTGGCAACAATACTGGTGGCACACCGCGACCCCCAGACATTGGTATGGCTGAAGAAACCTATCTTGGATATTCCCAAAGGCGTTATACCAACCGATATACCTGCATGGTGGCTATTGAAAAAGAAGAATGCCATGTTTTATAATGGCTTTGGCAGGGGCGATTTTGGCAAGTTCCTTATGCTTAGCAATATCCTGACGGTGAAAGATACCGCGGAAGCAGAGGAGGTGAACAGTCACTTTGGAGATGTGTTGGCTTATATTAAATCCATCAATCCACCTAAATATCCCAAGTCCATTGATGAAACGCTTTCCACGCAAGGAAAGGCAATCTTTGTAAACAACTGTAGCAGATGCCACGGCACTTATGGCAGCAATGGTAGTTATCCCAACCTGTTGATACCCGCCTCCATCATCAAGACAGATTCTTTGTTGTATAAAGGCAACCAGCAGAACCCACAATTCATAGAATGGTTTAATAAGAGTTGGTTTGCACAAGGCGACAACCCAGCCCGTCTGCAACCCTTTGAAGGATACATTGCACCGCCACTTGATGGCATCTGGATTACCGCACCTTATCTGCACAATGGCTCGGTGCCTAATCTGGAATCTTTACTGAACAGCAAGGAACGCCCCACTTACTGGAAGCGCAACTTTAAGAAGCCTAGCTATGATTATGAAAGGATTGGATGGGCGTATCACGCTGTTGATAAACCTGAACGTCGCACTACTTACAATACTACGTTGCCAGGTTACAGCAACAGCGGACATACATTTGGCGATAAACTTACGGATGCCGAGAGAAAAGCTGTGATAGAATATTTGAAGACTTTATAGGACTTCCCCTTGTATTGTTTTGCGACAATTCCTTTGGACACTTTGTGGTTAATTACTACCAATCCACCTTACAACCACCATAAAAGTTAATGCTTGCCGCAGGATTGTAATAACGTTTACCAGCCGCATTGATGTCGTTACCCAGACTATATTGCTCATTCAGCAAGTTATCTCCACCTACAAAAAATTGAACATTCGTATGATGCAATCTTCCCTCCCACCCTATCTTGGCTTGCAATAAATGAAAGGCTTTTGCATAGGCATCATTGGCATCGGTTACTGGCATGGCAGATGAATAGTTGTATGATACATTCATAAAATAGCCCCTGCTCAGTGCCACGGCAAGCGTGCTTACACTACCATTTTCTGGCACACCCGTAAGCTTATTGCCCGAATAGTTACTACCCCCCTGTTGATAAGTAATGAACCGATAGGGCTGATAACTATAGCTTTCAGATATGGTTACCTGCTTTAAAAACTTGGTTGGATAATATAATAACTGATACTGCAACCACACTTCCACCCCATCTTGTTTGGTGTTACCTGAATTTATAAAGTACTGTGTGCCATCAGGATTATTGCGGCTGACGATGGCATCCTTCAAATGGAAATGATAGGCATTTATATCAAACATTAATTTTCCATTAAACATCCTTCCCTTAATTCCTATGGCTTCATTCCAACCATATTCTGCTTGCAGTGCGGTATTGAATACCCTGCTGGATGGACGTATTTCTGCCAAGGATGGCGGACTAAATCCTTTGGCAAC